>CADBUH010000160.1 GCA_902797775.1 uncultured Erysipelotrichaceae bacterium
AACAAAAAAAGCTGTCCGTAGACAGCTTTTTTCATATCTTAGTGAATGAATAATCTTAATAATGTTGTGAAGATTGTTGGAGTTAATAAACAACCAATACCTGTATAGAATGTCGCAACCATTGCGCCATATGGAACAAGTTTTTCATCAACAGCAGCTAATGCACCAGCTGTACCAGAAGTACTACCAATGAGTCCTCCGAAGATCATTGCAGAAGAAGGATTATCAAGTTTAACTTTCTTCGCAACTAATGGTGCAATAATCATTGCAGCGATAGACTTAACTACACCTGCAGCGATTGATAACGCAACAACATCAGAACTAACACCGAATGCAGCACCTGTAACAGGACCTACAACGAATGTTTCTACACCACCACCAATAGTAGCGAGTTCATAAGGATCTGTATAACCGAATGCTAATCCTACAACAACACCAATGATAAAGGATACTAGTGTACCAATCACGAGTGATAAGACACCAGCTAATCCTGCTTTCACTAGATTCTTTGGATCAATTCCCCAAGCAGTAGAAATGATAGCGAAGTCACGCATCATACCACCACCAAGGATTCCAATTCCACCAAAGATTGCATATTTCTTTAAGCCTTCACCAGCACCTGTAGCATAAACTACATCTGTGATACCTTTAGAAGCTTTTTCAATAATTCCTGCATCTACTTGTTGGTTTGCAATAACACCACCAATATATGCAATAACTAACGCTAAGATAATAGCGAATGCAGAACCCATTCTCTTTTGTCCGAGAAGTTCAGCAATTTTATAACCTACGAATGTGGTTACTGATACAAGGATAAATGATCCAACAAGACCGTAACTAGCGGCCATCTTTGCAAATATTTCCATAACTTCTCTCCTTAATCCTTAGCCAATTTACTCAAAATTGGAATTAAACCAATTGGAATAATTACTGCTACTAAACCAGCAATTAATGGAACAAGTCCAGAAGCTAATGCTGAATAAACATCTTGGTTCATACTCATTGCTACTACAACTGGAATGTATAATGCAGAAATAAATTTGATTCCACCTTCTGTTTGTGGATGTAAAGATTTGCCAGTTTTACGTAAGTAAACTTGGATTAAAATAAAAATGACCATCGCAAAACCAACACCACCAACATCACTGTTTAATCCTAGAGCTGCCCCTAATAGATTACCCAGATAACATCCGATGAACATGCAGGTTGCGATAATACCTAAGCCGAAAATGCCCATATGTTTCTCCCTTCGATCTAGATAGTGTTATTTTAAAGTGAAAAACATTCTACATTCATAGAATAAAAGTTAAGTATTCATGCACTTTTTGCATATGAAAAAGAAGTGCTTTATGCACTCCTTTCTGCTACTGCAATTTTTTGTAAACTAGATACTCTTTCTAATTGTGGTGCTAAGATTGCGACTAATACAATTTTAATCACATCTCCAGGAATGAACGGGATAACACAAGCCATTAATGCACCTACTAAGTTCATCTTCGTCACATACATAAACCATGCAGTTCCTATAATATATAGAATAACTGTTCCTAGAATCATACCTATTACTTTTTCTAATGTTCTTGAACTTAGATTCTTATTATTTGTAAAGGATAAACCACTACAATACGCGAGTGGTAAATAACCTATTAAGTAGCCACCTGTAACACCCACAAGAATACCTACACCTGAAGTATATCCCGCAAATACAGGTACACCAATTGCCCCTAATAATAAATAGATGGCAGTAGCGATTGTTCCATTCTTACTTCCTAATACTGCTCCTGCTAGCATTACCCCAAAGGTAGCTAAGGAAATAGGAACTTCTCCTACAATTGGTAAGGAGATTGGTGCGATGACAGAGATGATCGCTGCCATCAGTGCGATAAATGTCATTTGTTTGATTTTTGAATTCATATGTTTGTAAACCTCTACTTCTATTTTGGTTAACGACCATCTTTATCTTACCTTCCTATTTCTTAAAAACTAATGCATTGTAGATTATCATTTTATTCATTATTTGAATATATTATTTTACTTGTTAATAAATTAACTAGATATGTTAAAATGTGGTTACAGTGTTTGGAGGAACCAAAATATGATACCAGAAAAGTACTCAGACTATATGTTCAATGAGAACGACTTTTTCAACGAGGACTATGTGATGGAGGATCCTGAGAAGCATGAACTCGTTCAAAAACTCGCATGTATGATTACCGATCATATACAAATGCGTAAACCAAGTGATATCACTCCGAGTGATCCTGACTTCTGGATTTTAGATCGTCTTCTTACGAAAGACGAAGTTAAATTCATGTTGTCATTTGAAAAGAAAAGAGTTAATAAGTTTACTCCTGAGCAACTCGCAGAAAAGAATCATATGAGTGTTGAAGATGCACAAGCAATGTGCACAAAAATCTGTGAGATTGGATTAATGGAATTTGATCGTGAAAATGAAGATCATCATAGACAATACTTTATCCCTAAGTGGGTCGTAGGTTCTGGAGAATACATGATGATGACATCACGTATTCTAAAAGATCATCCTGAAATCGCAACCTTCTTTAACTACGCTTCAAGTGTTCCTGTAGGAAAAGTAGCACGCTTTGTTCCTCCAGGAGGAGGCGGACTAGGAATGCATGTTATTCCAGTTGAAAAAGCGATTGAACATGAAAGTAAATCGGTAAGTGTAGAACACTTATCTCACTGGTTAAAGAAATATGATAAGTATGCTGTAGATGTATGTTCATGCCGTCGCCAACAAGCAATGCGTGGTGAAGGTGTTGGAGATATTGAAGGCTATATGTGCTTAGCTGTAGGTGATATGGCTGAATATGTCGTAGAGACAAAAAAAGATGCTTACTATATTACTTATGAAGAAGTAATGGAAATCTTAAAACGTTCCGAAGAAAAAGGTTTCGTACATCAAATTACGAACCTAGATGGTGAAGATAAGATTGTAGGTATCTGTAACTGTTCTCCTGGTACATGTAATGCGATTCGTACTTCACAATTATTTAATACACCTAATATGTCTGCTTCTGCATATCGTGCACATGTTGATCGCGAAAAGTGTGTTGCATGTGGTAAGTGCGTTGAAGTATGTCCAGTAGGTGCAGCAAAGTTAGGTCAAAAGTTATGTCTAAAGAATGGTAGTGAAGTTACTTATAAGTTAACCGAACTTCCAGATGCACAAAAATGGGGAACCGATAAATGGAATAAGAACTTCCGTGAAGATGCAAAACTCAATACCTATGAACAAGGTACTGCTCCATGTAAGTCTTCTTGCCCTGCACACTTAGCTGTACAAGGATATATCCATATGGCTGCTGAAGGTAGATATATGGATGCCTTAAAGTTAATTAAACAAGATAACCCATTCCCAGCAGTATGTGGTGCAATCTGTAATAAACGTTGTGAAGATCATTGTACACGTGGAACGATTGATCAACCTGTCGCAATTGATGAAATTAAAAAGTTTATTGCAGCCCAAGAACTCAATGAAGAAACACGTTATATTCCTAACTGTTATAACGATGTAGGTGAACAATGGGATGACTATAAGATTGCGATTATTGGTGCAGGTCCTGCAGGATTATCTGCTGCTTACTACTTACGTAAACAAGGTTATCCAGTAACTGTATTTGAAAAGGAAGAAAAACCTGGTGGAATGTTGATGTATGGTATTCCTAACTTCCGTTTAGAGAAGAAAGTGATTGAAGCTGAAATTGATGTTATTAAGAAGATGGGTGCTGAGATTCGTTGTGGTGTAGAAGTAGGTAAGGATATCACAATTGAAGAATTACGTAAGCAAGGTTATAAAGCATTCTATATCGCAATTGGTCTACAAGCTGGACGTAAAGCAAACATTCCAAACGAAGAATATGCACAATCTGGTGTTGAATTCCTTCATAAAGCAAATACCGATTATGGAAAACTATTAGATGGTAAGACAGTCGTAATTGGTGGTGGTAATGTCGCAATTGATGTAGCTAGAACTGCATTTAGAGCAGGTGCTTCTGAAGTAGAAATGTACTGTCTAGAAGGACCAGATGAAATGCCTGCTGCAAAAGATGAAATCCATGAAGCAAAAGAAGAAGGCGTAACCATTAAGAATGGTTGGGGCCCAAAAGAAATCTTAGTAAAAGATGGTAAAGTTACTGGTATCATCATGAAACAATGTACACAAGTATATGATAAAGATGGAAAGTTCAATCCTATCTATGATGAAACCGAACTTAAAACCGTTGAATGTGATCATGTCTTATTATCCATTGGACAAGCACCGGTTTGGGGTAAACTATTAGAAGGCACAAAGGTTGAATTAAGACCTAATGGTACCGCAATCGCAGACCGTGTTACCTATCAAACTGCAGAAGATGATATCTTCGTAGGTGGAGATATTAACTTAGGTGCTCGCTTCGCAATTGATGCGATTGAAGAAGGCCGTCAAGGTATGGTTTCTATTAACCGTTTCGTACACTACGGTCAATCCTTAACCATTGGTAGAGACTTAAGACACTTTGATGAATTAGATACAGACAACATCAATGTTGAAACATATGACAATGCGAAACGTCAAGTTCCTGGCATGAAGGCAGGAGACGCTGCGAAGACATATGAAGACTTACGTCTAACACTAACCGAAGAACAAGTTCGTGAAGAAGCGAAACGTTGTCTCAAGTGTGGTGTATCCTTCGTGGATGTGAATCGTTGTATCGGTTGTGGACTCTGTACAACACGTTGTGAATTTGATGCGATTCATCTATCACGTGATGTTCCAGCTGCTTCTAGAATGTATACAGCTGAAAATGGTAAATTAAAAGCGATTCTACCATATATGGCAAAACGTGGTATTAAGATTCTATTCAACAATAAAAAGTAAATAGAAAGAGTAAAAAGCCAAGGTCACTAACCTTGGCTTTCTTCTGTCTCTGCTTCAATTTCTTTTATCGTACATTCATTCCCAATCTTTAGATAGGTATGTTCACTACCACAGTGTGGACATATCTTTCCATATTTCACAGTTTCATATTCCTTCTTACAATCTTCACAGAAAGTAATCGCAGGAATGATTTCTATTTTTAGTTTCGCTTCTTTTAGGAGTGGATGTTTTACTTTGAAATAATTCCAACAATCTTCAAAGTAATCGGTCATAATACCAGATACTTCTCCCACTTCTAAAGTAACAGAACCAATTTTTGAAATATGATTCTCTTCCGCAAGTTCATCTAGTGTTTTTGCGACATGGGTTACAATACTTAATTCATGCATATTATTCTTTCCACTTTCTTGTTTCTTCGATTAACCATTCTTCCCACTCTTTCATTCCTTCTCCACTCTTCGCGGAAACAGGGAAGATATTAATTTTAGGATTTAAGAATTGAACTCGTTCCGTACATTTCTCTAAATCAAAACTGAAATAAGGTAAGGTATCCATCTTTGTGATTACTAATACATCTGAAGTTTGAAACATAAGCGGATACTTTAAAGGTTTATCATCCCCTTCAGGTACACTTAAGATCATCACATTCTTGGAAGCACCTGTATCATATTCTGCAGGACATATTAAGTTCCCAATATTCTCAAGAAACGCAATATCTACTTCTTCAAGTCCCATTTCTTCTAGACCACGTCTTGTCATACCCGCATCCATATGACACATTCCATCGGTATGAACTTGAATACTTTTGGCACCTAAAGATTCAATCTTCTCTGCATCTACAGATGCATCGATATCTGCTTCTAATACAGCGATACGATAATCTTCTTTTAAATCAAGTATGGTTTTACTTAAGAATGTGGTTTTACCTGAACCTGCAGAAGACATTAAATTGATTAAGAATACACCTTTTTCTTTTAATTCTTTTCTTAATACTTCTGCATCTTTATCATTTGATTCCGTAACGGATTTATGGAGTTCGATTACTTTCATCGTTACTTCCTCCATTCTTCTATTTCATGTTGTAACCAATCAACAAATGCATCCATTCCTTCTCCAGTTAAAGCACTAATTGGAAGGATGGTTAAATTCGGATTTTGTTTATGCGCATTTTCTATAAACTTCTCTTCATCAAAATCAAAGACTTCTTTCGCATCTATTTTATTAATTAAACATAAATCACTTACTTGAAACATAAGAGGATACTTTAAAGGTTTATCATCCCCTTCAGGTACACTGAGCATCATAATTCGTTTTGAAGCTCCTACATCAAATTCTGCAGGACATACTAAATTTCCAATATTCTCTAAGAAGATTACATCTAAATCTTCAATCCCAAATTTCTCTAATCCTCGATACGTCATATCCGCATCCATATGA
>CADBUH010000161.1 GCA_902797775.1 uncultured Erysipelotrichaceae bacterium
CCAACCATAGCGGATGCGTTGGATAAACGTCCACCTTTTCTTAACCATTGTAAGTCATCGACCATAAAGCGGTGAATATATTCCTTTTTATGATTTTCACCCCATGAAACAACTTCCTCAAAGGATTTCCCTTCTTCTTTTAATAAGACAAGTTGTTTAACTAATAATCCTAATGGAGCTGTAATACAGAAGGAATCAATAAAATGAAACTTTTGGTTTGGATATTTTGGGAGGATATCTTCCATCGCACTTTCTGCGTTCGCAATCGAGTTTGAGATTGCACGTGACATATCCACAAAGATTACATCTTTTCCTGTCTCTAATAAACTCTTAAAGAAATCATAATACGCAAATTTAGAAATTTGAGATGTACTTGGCATCTTTCCTTCACGCATTGCTTTATAGAGATTGATACGACTTTCTTCGGTACAATCATCCACAAGGATTTCTTCATCAATTGAATAGGTATATGAAATAAAAGGGATATTGTGTTCCTTCATATAATCAGCTGATAAGTCTGAAGTTGATACGGTTGCGATAATAAAATCGTTCATAAAAAAGACCCCCTTAGCCTTGACATTATATCGAAGAATTAGGGGGTTTGTAAATTAGAATCCTCTTTCATCAAAATGCATGGTTTCTAATATTTCTTGTTTAAAATCATTATAACGATCTTGTCGGATTGCTTCACGTGCTTCTTCCATAAGTTTTATGAGGAAGCGAACATTATGAATGGATAAGAGTCTTGTACCAAAACCTTCTTCTGTTCTCTTTAAGTGATTTAAATAAGCACGTGTATAGTTTTTACAACAATAGCAATCACAATTTGGATCAAGAGGTGTGAAATCCTCTTTATAGATTGCTTTCTTTATGGTGATACGTCCTTCACTTGTCATAAGGGTTCCATGTCTTGCTAGACGCGTAGGTAAGACACAATCACACATATCAATATTAAGAGAGATGGCTTCCAATAAATCATTTACTGCACCAACTCCCATTAAATAACGAGGTTTTTCATAAGGTAAATTCTTAACCGAATAACCAACCATACGTACCATAGTTTCTTTATCTTCCCCAACAGAAGTTCCACCTATTGCGTAACCTGGAAAATCCATTTCCACTAACTTATCTGCACAATACGTTCTTAAATCTTCATAATCTCCACCTTGGACAATACCGAAGATAGCTTGTGTTTCTGGATTCTTATTTGCTTTCTTTCCTCTTTCTGCCCAACGAAGTGTTCGTTCCATGGATTTCTTTGCGTACTCATAAGTAGCAGGATAAGGAATACATTCATCAAAGGACATCATGATATCTGCCCCAATACTATTTTGTATCTCAATTGATTTTTCAGGCGATAAAAATAACATATCCCCATTAATTTCATTTTTAAAGGTTACACCTTCTTCTGTAATCTTTCGAGAATCCGCAAGGGAGAAGACTTGGAAGCCACCACTATCCGTTAGCATTGGACCTCGATAGTTCATAAACTTATGAACACCACCTGCTTTTTCTAAGATTGTAGGACCTGGTCGAAGCCATAGGTGATAGGTATTCGCTAATACGACACCAGCTCCTAAAGAATATAATTCTTCAGGAGAAATAAATTTTACGGTTGCTTGGGTACCGACAGGCATAAACATAGGCGTTTCGACATCCCCATGTGGTGTATGTAAGATTCCTGTACGGGCACCAGATTGTTTACACACATGTGTAATTTCAAATGTAATTGGATCTTTCATGAAAACATTATATCACGTGATATAATACCAAGTATGAGATCACAAATGATTAAGGTAAAGAACTTACCAGAAGAATGTGCGAATGCACCTCTTGTAAGTGTGAAACCAAAAATCTTATTGATTCTATTATTAGTGGTAGGACTCATTCTAATTGTCTTTTATCCTTATTACTACATTATCGGAATGTGTCTATTATTAATTTCTATTTTTTGTATTTTTGCTTTACCAGATCATGAACTAATGCGTTTTACAAAAGACTATATTGTTCTCTATAACAATCGAGATCGAAGTCTTTGTTATATGGTGTATTGGGATGAAATTGTAAATTGGCAATATGAATATCATACATCCAGTGATTTACTTGTCTTATCTCTAATTGATGGAAGTACACAAAGTGTAGATGTCTATTCGAAAAGTTCCATCATTACATATATGAATACCTATGCACCAGGAAAAGAAGTTAAAACATCACGAAGAAAAGAGGTTGCCTAATGATTGTAGATAAAGAAAAAGTAGAACAATGTTTAAAAGCGATATTAAAAGAAAAAGAATATGATGATATGTCGATGATTTTTACGATGTTTGCGGATAGTACAAGACTAAAGATTATGAATGCATTATTCACGAATGAATTATGTGTTGGGGATATTGCGGAAGTCGTAGAGATGTCTCCTTCTGCAGTCAGTCATCAACTCGCTAGTCTAAAGAAAACAAAACTTGTACGAACAAGAAAAATAGGAAAAAAAGTGTATTACTCTATGGCAGATGATCACATCATCAACATCTACCGTATGGCATATGAACATATAAACGAAAAAGAATGAAAATAACAGCGATTGATTTTGAAACAGCGAATCGTAATCCTGCATCCGTCTGTGCAGTAGGGATTTCTACTTTAGAAGATGGTGCGATTGAAGAGGGGATTGAAACTTTAATATTGCCAGAAGCAAACGTAGGCTATTTTGAAAAGATGAATATTCGAGTTCATGGAATACACCCAAAAGATGTCACACACGCACC
>CADBUH010000162.1 GCA_902797775.1 uncultured Erysipelotrichaceae bacterium
AAAGAAGGGATTGATACTTCTTTAGCGAATTGGGCAGAAAGTGGATTAGCGCTTGCGGGAACGTATTCTAGTACAGATCAACAGAATTTAATTCGTCCTTTTGAAGTGAATGGGATATCGGTTGTGACGTTATCTTTTACAGAGAAATTAAATCAAGAACTTCCTGAACATGAGAAATATCTTGTGAATCTATATGATGAAATAAGAACACCACAGATTGTAGAAGAAGCAAGCTCAATCGCAGATGTGGTGATTGTGTCTATGGCTTGGGAAGGGGAACATAATAGTCAACCAACCGACCATCAAAAAGAGATTGCGAAGAAGTTAGCGGATGCAGGAGCGAGTGTCATATTAGGGAATGCGGATGGTGCGATTCAACCTGCTTGTTGGATTGATGATACATTAATCTTCTATGGTATGGGAAACCTTGTCTCAGATAGTTCGAATGAAGAAGAGCGTATTGGAGTCGTAGGTGGAGTTACCATTACGAAATCAACACTTTATGATAAAAAGAAAATCGAACTTACAAATCCAAGAATGGACTTAGTTTATTCGGTTCCAGAAAAGAATGGTTCTTATTCCACAAAACTCTTTAATGAAGTAAGTGAAGAAGAATTATTTAATAAAGACGCTATTTATTCTTCTTATCGTTCTTTACTTCAAAGTATGGATGATAGTATCCGTATGGGTGGTTTACAATAAAAAGAAATCTAATATAGATTTCTTTTCTTTAGGTAAGGTGTTAAATAACGAAAGATAAAGTAAAGCGCAATGACTTCAATCGGAAGTAAGAGCGTATTTTTTATTAAACTTGTGCTTGCGTAATAAAGATAACCCTTTGCATATAACATCTTTGACCATAAGGAACCTAATAAAACATTAACCCCATAATTCACAAGTGCTTTCGCACAAAGAATCTTAGGAAAGGTAATCTTTGTACGATAAAAGAATAATGCATAGATGAAAGAGCCTAACATACTTGACAATGTATATCCAAAAAAGAAAGGTCCTTTTGGAAAGGCGATAAAGGAAATGATATCTGTAATCGCTCCAGAAACAATAGCAGCAACAGGACCGATAATACTTGATTCTACAGCCACAAATAAAAAGGTAAAAGCGATATGAAGATTATCACTTACAGGTATTACATACATGGATACAATTGTTTTCATCGCAATAAAGATCGCAATGAGTGCTAAATATTTTGTGTCTTTGAGTTTTTCAAAGGAAGAAATCCAATAGTCTTTTTGAAACATAAAAGCCTCCTTTCTCACCCAGATGTGAGAAGGAAGGCCTCCTGAGTCATCTTGGGGAGTGATAACATACCGCAAGAAATCTCTTTTCGTCCATAAGAGTCCCATCCCTTATAGCACTTAACGCACGTTATCTTTATTGAATAAAAGAGTAACAGGTTCTATCGATTCGGTCAATGAGTTTGTTCAAATGGGAGAAAAATAGTACTATTTTGTTGGTATGGTAAAACTTATAGTATCTGTAAATACAGTAGATGAGATTGAAAAAGCATATGCTTTAGGCGCTGATGAAGTGGTTGTTTCAATAGAAGGGGCCTCTTTTAATGCATTAAAGAAGGTGAAACTGGAGGATATTGATCCTACAATCCCTATTTCAATCTTTTTTAATTGTTTTATTTTTCCAGATATAAAAGATCATTATGAAGAACTCTTTCAAGAAGTTTTAAAGAAAAAGATTGAATCCATTTACTTCCAAGATCCGATTATTTTAACTTGGGCAAAAAAATATCATGTAGTAGATAAATGTATCTATCGTCCAGAAACATTATTGACGAATGAATATGACGCAAAGTGGTGGATAAATCATCATCTAAAAGCGATTTCTATTTCTCCACTCTTAACGATAGAAGAAACACTTCATATCCTTGAACAAGTTTCAAATACAGAATGTGTTATCCATGGACATTTAATGATGTCTTGTTCGAAACGTTATTTATTAAGTGCTTTTCAAAACACCTATGGTACAGAACCTTTAAAAGAGAACTACGATTTAACCATTCAAGAATCCCAAAGAGAAGGACATATGCCAATTTATGAAGATTCTAATGGAACTGTTGTCTATACAGATTATCTTCTTCAATCAATCGAAGAAGTACCTTTAATGGTTGAAAAAGGAGTATCGCGTTTATTTATTAATGGAGAATTTTTAGAAGAAGATTGTTTATTTGATACAATCCTTCTTTATCGTCATTTATTAAATCAAAAACTTATGAAGAACGATTGTGAAACCTATTTTGAAAAGTATAAGAATTTATCCTTTACGAAAGGATATTATGAGGAGAAAACGATTAAATGAGAAAAGTAGAGTTATTAGCTCCTGCTGGAGATTTAAATCGTTGTAAGACAGCCATACGTTTTGGGGCAGATGCGGTCTATATTGGTGGACAGAGTTTTTCGTTACGTTCTAGAGCTTCCAATTTCACCATTGAAGATATTAAAGAAGCGTGTGCTTATGCGAAACAATATGGTTCTGAAATACATGTGACCGTCAATATGATTCCTCATGAAGAAGATTTTGAAGGATTAGAAACCTATCTTAAGACCTTAGAAGAGATTGGGGTGAAAGCGATTATTGTTGCCTCTGTATCCATTATGGAGATTGCACGTCGTGTAGCACCTTCTTTAGAAATTCATTGTTCAACACAAATGAGTATCACAAATGCAGAAACAGCGAATTATCTAAAAGAAGAATTAGGTGTAGATCGTGTTGTGCTTGCACGAGAATGCACATTAGAAAATGTTAAAAAAATTACGAAAAATACTTCTATCCAAACGGAAGCGTTTATACATGGTGGGATGTGTGTAAACTATTCAGGAAGATGTACATTATCGAATCGTATGACATTAAGAGATGCGAATCGAGGAGGATGTGCCCAGAGTTGTCGTTGGGAATATCGTCTCTTTGATAAAGATACAGAACTTACGAAAGAGAACCAATGGTTCACAATGGGTTCTAGAGATTTATGTGCCGCTAATGAATTAGAAGAATTAATTCATGCGGGAGTATATTCATTTAAAATTGAAGGACGTATGAAAACGGAATATTATGTCGCTTCCATTGTATCGGCATATCGTCATTTAATTGATCGTATCTTAGAAGGTACACCATTATCAAAAGAAGAAGTAGTCGAATTTCGTAAAGAAATCTTAAAAGGTGAAAATCGTAGTGTATGCAATGGTTTATATACAAATGACCGCCTAGAGAATTCATTAATTCTACATACAAATAGCGATCAAGATGTAAATCATGATTTTATTGGAAAGGTCGATCGTTATAAAGAGAATACAAATTCATTTACTTTGAAAGTAAGAAATGTGGTGAAAGTAGGAGATACATTAGAAGTATTATCACCTCATCAAGAGAATCGTATTTTTCAAGTAGAGTGGATTAAAGATAAAGATGGTGCTTTTATGGAAGAGTGTAAGAATCCAATGCGTTTAATTGAGATTCCGATTCCTTTTGAAGTAGCAGAAGAAGATATTGTAAGGAGATATAGACCATGATTATTGAGGGTGATATCAGTGTAAAAGCTGCATTAAAATACAATCATCGTATCCTTCATAAAATCTATATTGATGAAAAAAGAGAAGATAAAGATTGTAGGTATATTAAAAAGATCGCAGAAGAAAAGAAGGTCGAAGTTATTTTAATGCCTAGAGAAGATATCGAAACGATGGCACAAGGGAAAAGCCATGGTGGTTTAGTGGCAGATGTAGGAAAGAGAGTTTTTCAAACCCTTGAAGAATGTATGGGGGAAGAAATGCCCTTTGTGGTCGTAGTAGAAGGTGTTGAGGATCCTTTTAACCTTGGTTATATTATTCGTGCCCTTTATTCTTCTGGATGTACAGGTCTTATTCTAAGAAAAAGGGAATGGGAAATGGTCGAAGCTACCATCCTAAAATCTTCGGCTGGTGCATATGAT
>CADBUH010000163.1 GCA_902797775.1 uncultured Erysipelotrichaceae bacterium
CTATTTGGCCATAGAAAGATGACCTATTACATCAACAAAAAATACAATACACATTACAACAAGAAACGCATCTATAGACTTATGTGCGTCAACGATATACAGTCAGTAGTTAAAAAGCCAAAGAAAAATACATATATTAAATCAAAAGCTGAACATATCGAGGATAATAAATTAAATAGAAAATTTAACGCATCAACAATAAACGAAAAATGGGTAACAGATATTACCGAAATAGCATATCCAGGAATATCTCAAAAAGCATATCTTAGCACGATATTAGATTTATATGACCGCTATCCAGTAGGTAAAGAAGTTAGTATCAGAAATGATACACTTCTAGTTAATCAAACATTAGATAATGCGATTCAAGATAACCCAAAAGCACAACCATTATTCCATAGTGATAGAGGATTCCAATATACAAGAGAAGTGTTTCAAGCATATTTAAAAGATTTAGGAATAAATCAATCTATGTCTAGGGTTTCTCGCTGCATCGATAACGGTCCAATGGAAGGATTCCAAGGTATATTCAAAGATATACTATATACTCTTCATCCTAATGTAGAGACATATGACGAATTACTAATCGCAATCGATGAAACATTTGATTTCTATATCAATGAATATCCTCAAGAAAGATATCATGGATTAACAGCTGGTGAAGTACGTCAAGCTGCATTACAAACAGATACACCAACTCAATATCCTATAAAGCCAAACCAAAAGATTATCAATTACTGGAATCATATAAAAGAGTTACAAAATCCGACAATTTAAAAAACCTACCGATTAATTCGATAGGTTTCATACAAACATACATTTACATAATTTCTCTGTCTACTTGACAGGGAGCGTATCAAACTACACAATCCTTTCCTTTATTTTTCACTTTCAATAATTGGTTGAAAGCGTAATACTTCTTTTTTGATTTCTTTACTTAATACAAGTAAAGAGATTAAATTTGGAATAGCCATTAAAGCGTTCATAATATCAGAGATATTCCATACAAGATTAAGTGTAGTAGTAGCACCTACATAAACAATAAGTGAGAAGATAATACGATAGATTAAGATACTATGTCCTAAATTATTACGGAATAAATATTCAATAGCTTTTTCACCATGGTATTCCCAACCAATAATCGTAGAGAACGCAAATAACATTATCCCAATAGACACAGCGTACTTTCCAAAGGCACCTAGTACACTAGAGAAAGCTGCTGTAATAAGAGGGATACCTTCAAGTGCTACTCCATTTGCGTCGGTTGTACCTAGTACACCACTTGAAGCTAATACGAGACCAGTAATTGTACAAATGATGATGGTATCAAAGAAGACATCCATCATGAAGATATAACCATGTTTTACAGGATCTTCACTAGAACCACTTGGTGCAGTAATAGCAGCAGAACCTAAACCTGCTTCATTGGAAAAACAACCACGTGCGATTCCATATCTTACAGCACTTGCGAAAGATACGGTAATAGTTCCTAAGATACCTCCACCAATCGCTTTAGGATGAAAGGCCATCACTAAGATCTGCATAATACCTTGTGGAAGATTAGCTACGTTTCCAATGATTACAATTAATCCACAAACGATATAGATAATCGCCATAACTGGAACAAGTACATCACTTGCTTTGGATATGGATTTAATACCTCCAATGATAATGATAAAGGTAAGTAGGGTAATGATAACTCCAGTAATCCAAGGTTTAACACCAAAAGCAACATCCACTGCACTTGCAACGGAATTCGCTTGTGTCATATTTCCAATCCCAAAGGTAGCTAAAGCAGTAAATACAGCAAAGAAGAAAGCAAGAATTCTTCCGAAGGTTTTATTCTTGAATGCATTCTTCATCACATACATTGGACCACCTGCAATTTCACCATTCTCATTTACTTCACGATATTTAATCGATAACATGCATTCTGCAAACTTCGTAGTTAATCCAAAACACGCACTTATTAGCATCCATACAAGTGCTCCAGGTCCACCTGAATACATAGCAGTTGTAACACCTACAATATTCCCTGTACCAATCGTCGCAGCAGAAGCAGCCATCAATGAAGAAAAGGCACTGATATCACCTTTACCAGCTTTCTCTCTTGCTTTCTTGCTGAAGGCTAATTGAAAGGAATATTTTAAATTACGCCAAGGTAAAAAATTTAAATAGACGGTTAAATATAAACCTGTTCCAACGAGTAATATTAAAGTGGCTGGTCCCCACACAAAACTATCAATTTCAGAAATCCATTTCTCTAGATTCTCCATATGTTTTCCCCCTAAACACTAATGAAATAATTATAAAATAAGGTAATAAGATAGAGTAGAATTAAGCATTCAATTCTTAATAAATAATAAATAAGGTTGAAAAAATGAAACTTATTCACTCTCTAACATCCAATCTTCAAACTCACAAATACTTTTATTCTTTTTGATATGTTTCGTTAATTCTTCTTCAAATTGATGAATGGCTTCAACGTGAGAGAAGTTAGGATAACGATTCGTAAGTTCATAACAGATACGAGGAGGAGGTGCATCTTTAATCTTATAGTAAACAATATCCGTTCCTTTAATTGCTTGGACAACCGACATAGGTGCGATTGCCCAACGGTTCTTTTCATGAAGATAATTCTGTAAGAGGTTACCTGTATTTACTGTTATAAGTGGATACTTTTCTTCAGACCATTTTTGATTATGCCATTGAAGATAATCAGGACCCCAGTTTAGATATACTTCATTATCGGTAGAAAGATCTTTACATTTAATGTTGTTGTGGTAGGAACTATCCTTATGACATACAAGATGCATCAGTTCACGAAAGACAGGTCTAGAAATAACATTTGGATAATTCACTCTACTAAAAGTAAAACCTATATCAGCGACTCTACTTTCGACTAAACCATGAATTTCATTGGAGTGGTGTGTATTGATACTTAGTTTTAATGTTGGATTCTTATTAATTAAATGATTATATAAATCTTTAAAGGTAAAAGCATTTACCGCATCAACAGCCGCAATCGTAAGGGTTTGAATATCCTCTTGGTGTTTTAAAGCTTGGGTATCTTTATAAAGAGATGCCCATTGTTCTGCAATCGCAATAAAAGAGTTTCCATAACTTGTAAGTTCAACATTACGGATTCCTTTATGACGAATGAGAAGAGGTGTACCTAATTCTTCTTCTAATGATTGAATACGATTGGACACAGTAGATTGTGAAAGATAGAGATAGTTAGCGGCTGCCGTAATATTTCGATAAGCAGCGACTGTTAAAAACGTAACGATTTGATCATAATTCATAGGTGTCTCCTAAATATCGACTATATCGATATTATATATCAAAAATAACCGTTTTATGATTATTTTACTTTCTGTTAATTTGAGATTGTCAAAAGTGATAAATATCACTGAAAGGGGATTCATATGACAATTCAATTAGACTTAATTCAAACTGTTGGATTAGCCGTTCTTGTCTTCATGTTAGGAAGATGGATCAAATCAAAAGTAGAACTATTTCAAAAGTACTTCATTCCAGCTCCAGTTATTGGAGGATTAATTTGTAGTGTATTAATTTTCCTTGGTGCTAAAACAAACACATTCACCATTGAGATGACAAATACACTTCAAGATTTCTTTATGAATATCTTCTTTACTGGTACAGGATTCACATGTAGTTTCGCTGTCTTAAAGAAGAGTGGAAAACTAGGTGCGAAGTTAGCCGTAGGTGCAGTAGTATTCTTAGTTGTTCAAAATTTAGTAGGTGTAGGACTTAGTAAAGTATTTGGGATTAATCCATTATTAGGGATTGCGATGGGTTCCATCTCAATGTCAGGTGGTGTAGGATCAGGAGCTTCCTTTGGACCAACTTTAGAAGCTTTAGGTGCAGAAGGTGGTACAACTGTTGGTGTAGCAGCAGCTACATTTGGTTTATTACTAGGAAGTATTACAGGTGGACCTGTTGCGGAAAGATTAATTAAGAAATATAACTTAAAGAGTACTGTAACAGAAGAAACAAAAGAAGAAAAAGAAACACATCCACTTGTACAAAGCACATTCTTCAATAGTGTATTACTTGTCTTATTAGCTGCCTTTATTGGTTCTTATATTTCAGCGTTATTAAAACTAACAGGTTTAAGTTTCCCATATTATGTAGGATGTCTATTTGGGGGAGCACTCATTCGTAATATCGCAGATATGCGTGGTGTTGATTTAAGAATGTATGAGATTGATGTAATTTCAAATGTATCTTTAAATCTATTCTTATCCATGGCACTTATGTCACTCAATATCATGAAGTTAATCGATTTAGCGATTCCAATGATTGTAATCTTATTAACACAAGCAGTCGTAATGATGTTATGGGCATATTTCGTAACATTCCGTACAACTGGAAAAGACTATGATGCAGCTGTTATGGCAGCTGGACACTGTGGTGTAGGATTAGGACAAACACCTAATGCCGTAGCGAACATGGCAGCGGTTATTGACCGTAATGGACCTGCTCCAACCGCATGGTTTGTATTACCTGTTGTAACGGTAATCTTCATCAATATCATGAATCCAATCATTATCACATTCTTCATTAATTTATTTAGTTAATTAGGAGGGGTATTATGGAACTCACAAAAGAGTTATTAGAACAATTATCACTATTACCTACTGGTAATGTCGCAGATAGTAATCCAAATGGTGCTGTCTTAGGATATGAAATTAAACCAATTGATCCAACTCTACATATGATTGGTAGAGCGTGTACAGTAGAATGTGCACCTGGAGATAATCTTGCGTTACACCAAGGGATTGAAGCAGCTAAGCCAGGAGATGTCCTAGTGTTTGATTGTAAGGGATATAAGAATGGTGGACACTTTGGGGATATGATGGCGAATGCATGTAAGGTAAAAGGGATTGCAGGAGTAATCATTAATGGAAGTTGTAGAGATGCACAAGATATTAAAGAACTCCAATTTCCAGTCTACGTAAAAGCTTTCAATCCTTCCCATACTATTAAACAAGCGCTCGCAAAAATCAATGTTCCTGTAACGATTGATGATGTAACGATCAATCCTGGAGATTTACTCTTTGGAGATGGAGATGGTGTAGTTATTATTCATCCAGAAGATGAAGAAGAAGTGATTAAAAAAGCACTTCAAAAATTTGAAAGTGAAAAAGATATTCTTCAACGTATTCTAGATGGTGAAAGCACAATGTCTATTTATGGATTTGATAAACTTGTGGAAGAATTAAAGAAATAAGAATGGAAGACTCTTTCGAATTAGGAAGAGTCTTTTGTATTATAATGAATCTATGAAAAAGATAGCGTTTTTCTCAACCATGGATTCGAAACAATTTCTTTCTACAATCCCATTTGTAGAAGAATTAATACGAAGGGGATATACCATTTCCTATTATTCTTTTGATTTATTTCAAAATAAGATTGAAGAAATAGGAGCGCTTTATTATTCCTTAAATCAATATGTAGATAATGAAAAAGAAAAGAATCCTGCGATTGCGTCAATTATCCAAAATTTAAAGATCACAAAAAATAGTATTCAAGAATTAAATAAGAAGTTTGAAGAAGAGAAAGTTGATTTAATCATTGCGGATCAAAATGCGTATTGGGCAAAGTTAATCGCTAAGAAACAAGATATTCCACTTATCTTATATACATCTGATTTTGTGATGAATCGGTATACTTCTAAATATAGTAAGAACCAATTTGGAGATTATATTCAAATGGCATTAGGAATGTCGAAAGTAAGTGACTTAATCAAAGAGCTCCAACAATTAGGTTATGTGATGAATAATCCTTTAAACTTCCTACAAGTAGAAGAGGAAGAGACACTAATCTTTATGAGTGAAGAGTTTCATCCTTATGCAGAAACCTTCGCAAAGAATTATCATTTTGTAGGACCAATGCTTAAAAAAGAATATCAGAAGGTAGCACATGATACAAAGACGATTAGTGTATTCTATGATGGAGACGAACTGGATTTTAAAGAACATTGTATACAAGCATGTATAGAGTTAGGAATGGAATATAAAGAATACCAATCTTATCAATTAAATAAAAGTGATTTATTAATTGCGAGTGGTACTATTGAAAGTATTAATGAGAGTATTTATCTAGGAATTCCAATGGTTCTCTATCCGAAAGATACAAGTGAACAAGCATATGCACAAAGGGTTGTGGAATTAGGAATAGGGGCAATGTTACGGTTTAATACAACCGAAGATATCAAACAAGCAATTACCTTTGTGTTAAATAATAAACAGTATTTAAAAAGGGTAGAAGAACTCTCAATAGAGTCTCATCATAATTTAGGATTAGAAGAGACAATACAATTGATTGAAGAAAAAATAAAAGATTAGAAATTAATGATTTCTAATCTTTTTTAATAATGAATAAATTGTATACATTGGATGTGTTGGCAAGATAAAGTCACCTAGTAATAAGATAACCTTTCCTCCAAATCCTTTCTTAAAGAGATAAACCCCATAATCTTCTGCCTCTTTCTTAAAGTTACCAGAGATTCCATAGAAGTTATAAAGTGGAATATGATTCTTTAAAGCTTTTCTTAACATATACCATTGAATCGCATATGGTCCAAAATATTCCTTAAAGGTTTCATCACTCGCACTATATAAATAAATATATTCATCTTCATATTCTAAGAAGAAAGCAGTGGATAAATTTAAGATAGAACCATAGGTTTCTTTTAATTCTTTACTATGTGTTTCATTCTTATGGTTTACTTCAAGTGCTTCTTCAATCGCTTTCTTTTTATTGAGTTGTTTCGAGTTATTTGGTGTACTTTCTAATTTATGATTAACTTCTTCTAATTGTTTTAGTAAGTCTTCTTTTTCATTTGCTAAATGGGATAAGAAATCATCTAAATTAATATAGGCTAGGATTACATTTGCGTGATCTTTATAACTATCATATTGATTGTAGTAGAAAGATTCTTCACGCATAGAGAAACCTCTTCGTTTAGCAGTCTCTCTTTCCATAGCGATAAAGATTGATAATTCCTCACGTGTTAGCTCTCTTACTTGTACACCTTGTTTAAGAGTTTTACGAATTGACCAACGTGTTTGTTGATCAAGTTGTTTTAATAATTCATCTTCTGATTCATCCTTAAGTTCTTTCACAAACATCCAGTTTACGACAGCCATATTGGAATAATCGGTAGGGAATCCTTGATGAAAAAAACCAAGTCCTTTTAAAGAAGAAATAATTGAAGTATTATCAAATCCTCTTTCAATGATATTTCCATCTTCATCTCTTTCTCTTTCTGGAACATAAGGATCCATAATGAAGTATATACAATTTCTATTTTTAATATGTTTCTTAATTGAATCCACAAAGAAAGAGAGTAACTCTTGATCAAAGTAATCAACTAATAAACCATTTTGTGCATATGCATAAAAGAATTTCTTCATAACAGGTAGATAGACACATATTGTGGCACCCACAAGTTCATCATTTTCTTTTACACCTAAAAGTTCAAAAGATTGGTGGTTCATCTCTCTTAATTGAACTGCTTCTTTTGAATTTAAAAAACTATGGTAAGGATGTTTCTTTTGAAAAGAAGAATATTCTTCTAAAGATAACGTTGTGAATTTAAAATCTCTCGACATACATTATCCTTTTTGTCCTATGATTGTAATCCATGGATGTGTTTCATGGTGATAGGTTTGAATATTCTTAAAACCAGCTTTCTTAAAGAATTTTACGATTTCATCACTCGTATAAACTTTCATATTTTGAACTAAACGTTGATAACTTCTTCCAGATAAATCTTTTCCATCACTTTCATTAATGATAACGAAAGAACCATTCTTTACTAATACACGATAGATTTCTCTAAAACATTTATCGATATCAGGCCAAAAATAAATGGAATCAAAAGAAAAGGCTAAATCGTTTGACTTCGTAGGTAAAGATAAATCGGCGATATTATCTTGTATAATCTCATAACGTTCCTTCTGTGTTACATCTTTACTTGTACTTTCAACACAAGTAACGTGTGCAGTAGGATAGGTTTCTAATAACGTTAAAAGATTTCTTCCTTCATCACTTCCTAGAAGAAGTAATTGGTTCGCTTCTTTTCCTTCTAATAAAGATAAACCCCATTTATAGGCTGTATCTTGGTTTGTGCTTTTAAATAATTTTAATAATCCCATACGATAATGATACTTCTTTTTAGGATAGGCTTCAAATAATAAAAAGTAGAGAATATTCTCTACTTTAGAATCGCATAAGCACGAACTTCATTTTTGTTTAGAGGATTACTCTCTAAAGCATCATCAATCTCTGTATAGTTATCAATTACTTTATATTCAATATCTTTCCATGTCTTATCGATATTGTGTGCTGCTAAGAAGTCATCAACAGCTGTTTCCATTAAGTTTGTATAAACAAGATAAATGAGAGGAGAATTATCATCTAAGTAGTTCCAACCCATTACAGGATCACGATCTGTTGGGAGAGGTTCTTTGTATAGAATACTTAAATTTTGACGATTTGGATCACTTCCTCCATAGAAAGAAGAACTTCCAATATAGCAATCATCTTTATCATCTCTATAAAATAATACAAGGTTTTGAAATGCATTTAGAGTATCATTAAATTTATATACTGTTTCCATAGGCTTTATCCTCCATAATGAATGTATAATCTTATGAAAAATATTTCAAGAGGTTTTCAAAAAGTAACCGCTATCATAACAAAGAATTATGAATTAATTAGTCTCTTCTACAAAAACACCACCTAATTTAGGAACATTGAAATGATTCATAAAGAACTCACATTTGCATAATAATGAGAAGAAAATATGTCTTCCATGATCAGATAAAGATTCATAATTTCCTTGGCCTTTTGCGAGGATTACATCACTTGTATCAAGGATGTGTTTGGCTTCCTCGGTTAAATATTCATAAACGACGCCAGTGATTGGAGAACCTGTAGAAATAATAGTTGCGACTTTATCTAAACCAACATATTTCGCATCTTCAACCGTTACATCATTGAGTGCATCTCCACCTCTTACAAGTGCGTAAATCGTTAAGTGAGGAAATCGTTTCTTTAATTCCATCAACATAATTTTATCTAATACAACTTCTCCACAATTATCTGCGATTAATAAAAATGTTTTTGCGTTTTCACATTGTTTAAGAAAAGATTGATAGGTGATGAAATCATTGGAAGATAATTGGATATTACGTAATTGTTTTAGAAAGTCATTTGAATCTACTGTGGAAGTCGCCATATAATCAATGAAATTACCTGCACGTGCATACCCAATAGAATATAGAAGAGGATCTTCTTCTTTTTCTAATTGTTGGATAATGGAATCTTCTAATGATAAAACTAAATCATTAAAGGTTTTCTTCTCTTCTGTATAATCAACCGTATGATGAAACATCTCTTCATATAATTTTTGGAATTCATAAATAAGATAAGGACCTGATTCTTCAGGTTTTCTTTCATCTAGACGCTTACGAATGATTCGTAGGTACTCTTCGTTATCGGTATCTCTTTTATGGTGTTCAAAGATACAATTCGCACAAAAATCATCCACAATCATAATTATCTTCCTCTAAACGTTTATATCATACTACATTTGTGGGAAGTTGCTATATAATGGATAGGATGGATAAGAGAACATTAAATGAATTAAAAGTAGGAGAACATGCACGTATTCTTGCGGTTGGAGGAGAAGGGGTTCTTCGCCAACATTTTTTAGATATGGGTGTGATTCCTGGTGCTGAAACAACGGTTGTAAAATTTGCCCCACTTGGAGATCCTATGGAGCTTCAAATCCATGGGTATGAATTAACACTACGATTAGAGGATGCACAAAAGATAGAAGTTGAAGTCATTCAAGAACGTACGAATGTACATAAACATATTGAAGAAATAACGCCGATTGAACATCCAGGACTTGGAGAAGATGGAAAGTATCATGAAAAGAAGGATGAAAATCCTTTGCCGGATGATCAAGTATTAACCTTTGCGTTAGTAGGAAACCAGAATAGTGGAAAGACAACTTTATTTAATCAATTAACAGGTTCTAACCAACATGTGGGTAACTTTCCTGGGGTAACCGTTGATCGTAAAGATGGGGTTATTAAGGGATATCCAAATACTTTAATTACAGATTTACCTGGTATCTATTCCATGTCACCTTATAGTAGTGAAGAGATTGTATCTCGTAATTTTGTGTTAGATGAAAAACCATCTGCCATTATCAACATTGTGGATGCGACAAATATTGAACGTAATTTATATCTCACCATTCAATTATTAGAGATGGGTGTACCAATGGTGGTAGCACTGAATATGATGGATGAGTTAGTTGGTAATCAAGGTACCATTGATATCAATGGGATGGAGGATGCATTGGGTGTACCAGTAATTCCAATTTCTGCCATTAAGAATCAAGGGGTATCTGAATTAATTAGTCATGCGATTCATATTGCGAAATACCAAGAGAAACCAAAGCGACAAGATTATTGCAGTAAAGAAGATCATGGTGGAGCTGTTCACCGTGCCATCCATACTGTGGAATCTTTAATTGAAGATCATGCGGAAGAAAAAGGATTACCACTTCGTTTTTCTGCGTCTAAGATAATTGAAAATGATACATTGATTTTAAATCAATTAGAACTTGATCCAAATGAGTTAGAAACCATTGAACATGTGGTAACACAAATGGAAAAAGAAAGTGGAATGGACCGTAGTGCGGCAATTGCGGATATGCGCTTTGATTTTATTGAACGGGTTTGTGAACGAACTGTTGTGAAACCAAAGGAAAGTAAAGAACGGATTCGTTCTGAACGTATTGATTCAATACTTACAGGGAAATGGACAGCGATTCCATTCTTTATCCTAATTATGGGACTTGTGTTTGTCTTAACGTTTAATGTGATTGGGCCTTTCTTTCAAGATTTATTAGAAGTAGGAATAGGTGCCCTGGCAGAAGAAGTAGAAAGAGTATTAATTCAAACGAATGTGAATGAAGCGTTACGTTCCTTAATCATTGATGGAATCTTTGAAGGTGTAGGAAGTGTATTAAGTTTCTTTCCGATCGTTGTGATCTTATTCTTCTTTTTATCGATCTTAGAAGATAGTGGGTATATCGCTCGGGTTGCCTTCTTTATGGATAAACTATTGCGTAAGATTGGTTTATCTGGAAGAAGTATTGTGCCAATGTTGATTGGGTTTGGTTGTACAGTTCCTGCTGTTATGGCAACACGTACATTACCGAGTAAACGTGATCGTAATATGACAATCTTATTAACACCTTTAATGAGTTGTTCGGCAAAGTTACCAGTCTATGGATTCTTTGTGAATGCCTTCTTTCCTGGGAAGGGTGGACTCATTATGACAGGGTTATATGTATTAGGAATTGTGGTCGCAATCTTAATGGCACTTCTATTTAAAAATACATTGTTTGTAGGAGAGGCTGTACCATTTGTGATGGAACTACCTAACTATCGTATGCCTGGGGTAAAGAATGTCTTACGTTTATTATGGGATAAAGCGAAAGACTTTATCACTAGAGCGTTCAGTGTTATCTTAATCGCTACCATCGTTGTATGGTTCTTACAAAGCTTTGATTTAGGATTTAACCTTGTGGATGATTCTTCACATAGTATTATGGCAAGAGTCGCAAGTTTATTTGTGCCTATCTTTAAACCAATTGGTTTAGGAGACTGGAGAATTATTACTGCGTTAATTAGTGGCTTTATGGCGAAAGAAAGTGTTGTCGCAACCTTACAAGTTTTATTCCCAATGTCGGTTACAGAAGTATTAAGCACAACAGGTGCGATAACGATGTTGGTGTTTTCTTTACTGTATACACCATGTGTGGCAGCCGTCGCTGCGATGAAAAGAGAACTTGGTGGTAAATGGGCAATCATTATTGTCTTATGGCAATGTTTCTTAGCTTGGCTTGTATCTTTACTAGCATTTATGATTTGTAACGTAATTGGTCTATAATTGCATATTTGGTGCGCCTTATAAGGGTATAATAGATATAGATGATTACTTTAACAGTAGATGATCGTAGACTTGTTGTGACAATGCTACAAAATACTTTATCCCGTATTGCACCGAAGGGTAGGCATTATGGTTTTAGTAATATTCAAGAAGCGTTAGATTGTGCAGATAAGAATACAATTGATATTGTTTTCTTAGATGTAGAAATGCCTGAAATGACAGGGATTGAACTTACGAAAGAACTACAGAAAAGAAATCCTACCATCAATATTATTTTTATTACAGGTTACAAAGAATATATGGGGGATGCCTTTGGACTTTATGCAAGTGGATACTTATTAAAACCTGTAAAAGAAGCAGCCATAAGAGAAGCACTGAATCATCTTCGTTATCCAATCGGTGCACACCATGAGCAGTTATTGAAGGTAACTTGTTTTGGAAACTTTGAAATCTATAAAGATGATGAAGCGATAGAGTTTCCTCGTTCTAAATGTAAAGAATTAATTGCGTATTTAATTGATCGTAAAGGGGCCATTTGTACGAATGATATGATTATGGGAACTTTATGGCCAGATAAAAAACCTAATGATTCTTTAAAGAGTATGTTACGAACATTAATATCAGATACAAGAAAAACATTAGAGAATCTTGGTTTCCATGAAGCTGTGGAAAAGGAACATCGTGGAGTAAGAATTAATCCTTCTTGTGTTGATTGTGATTATTATAAATATCTTGATGGTGATAAAAAAGCAATGCGCCAATATATTGGCGAATATATGACACAGTATGAGTTTGCGGAAGAAACAAGACTTTATCTACAAGAACACTTTAATGGAGATGAGAAATAGGTATGAATTTCTTACAAACTTCTGGATATAAAAAAATCTATCGTGGATTTCTTTTAGAAGTTTCAAATATGGTTTTATTGGCTCTTTTATCGATTATTAGTGCTTTTCTTTCTTTTTTAAAAACTGCTCAAATACAAAGTTATTTAATATCTATTGCGAATGTAATTCCAATCTTAACGATTGTGATTATGATGAATGGAATCTTAGAAATACAATCGGAATCGAAAGAGTTGGAACATACAAAGAATTGGTTAATTGCGAGATTGATTGTGACATCTTTTGTATGGGCTACCAACTCTATTTTTATCTATATTACAAGTCGCTTATTAATTCGTAGTGATTTTCAAGAATATGTTGTATGGATCTTTTTGGGGATTGCGACCATTGCGGAAGATATTATCTTTTTCTTTAATTCTTATCATTCTATGATGAAAGCTTTCTTGGATATATCTAATAAATATGGATTTGGGGAAGAGATGGAGAAGAGAATTAAAGATGCAGATCGTTTATTACTCATATCGAATATTATTCTTGGAATATCATTTTTTGGATTGGGATTATTTTTGATTGGTGAAATAACAGAATCTTCTTATCGGTTACCTACACCAATTGTAGAGAATGCATTGGTTGTGGTATTTCTCGTTATCGTGTTATCCTATATATTACGTTTTATTGCGTTAGTTAAGATGACACGAATTTCAAAGTGTATGGCAAAAGATATTGAGGAGATTTCCCAATGAGAGCGATATCACCAAGTTTTATCTACATGAATATAGCGTTTGATATAGCAGGCGTAATTATCCTATTTTTAGTCATGTTTCCAATGCTTCGAAGAGGATATCGTACAAAGAGAAAGTCACTCTTATTATCTGCGGTTATTCTTCATGTGTTTGCGTTATTCCTTAAAATAGGAGGAAGAGCGAATCTTCTTTTTAGTGGAGCAATCAATTTTCCGTTTCGTCATACGATGATGGCTATCGTAGCAGATATCTTTTCGGTTATTAATGCGATTTGGTGTGTTCTAGCAGATAATGATGGAAATGTGAAATTAAAGAATCGTATCACTGAGATTTCACCTGTATTAGTGGCGTATCTTTTACTTCCTACACTTATCGCTATTGGAGCAGAAATCATAACGCATGAAGTAAGACTATTAGGGATATCTTATGCAGTATCTTTACATCTTATTTATAACTATCTAAAAGAACAAACAGAAAAAGCACTACTCGAAAAAGAAAAGGCTGTGAATGAAGCACAATCGAAATTACTTGCGGAACAGATTCAACCACATTTTATTTTTAATTCTTTGATGGCGATTGAATCTTTAATTCAAACAGATCCTGATAAAGCAGTTGAAAGTATTGAAAACTTTGCGGGTTATCTAAGAGGGAATATTGATGCGTTAATGAGTGATGAACTAATTCCATTTAAACAAGAGTTATCCCATATTGAAGAATTCGCAGCCCTCGAATTAGCAGATCCAGATCGACAATTTACGATGGATTATGATTTTGAAATTGAAGACTTTATGATACCTGCGTTATCGATTCAACCAATCGTGGAGAACGCAATTAAACATGGTGCACTAAGTCATAAAGATGGAAGTGGACATGTGTTAATTAAAACCGAAGAACAAGGACCATTTATACGTATTCTTGTGGAAGATAATGGAACTTCAAAAGGAGAATCAACAGCAGGGAAAAAGAAACATGAAGGGATTGGAATGAAGAATGCGGAGAATCGCATTGTGAATCAATGTGGTGGTACATTCCATTTTGAAGTAGCAGATAATGGTGCGAAAGCGACCATTCTTATTCCAAAACACTGAATCAATAAACCAGGAGGGGAAACGATTCAATGACAAGTGAAAAGAATACTGTTGTTTCGGAATATGTAACCTATCCACGTAAGTTTTTATCTTATAAATGGTATAAACCAATTCTAGTTTGCCTGTTACTATTCTTTTTTTATTTATTATTCACTTTCGTAGTTCTTTTCTTTGGGATGGGGGCTTCCATTCTTGAAGAAGGAAGAACACAAGCGTTTAATGAAGTGACTGCAGTCAGTGGTTATGATGGAGTGAATGTATATAACGCACCAGGTGTCGTTACGAATATGGGCGGTGTCGCTATAATATTAGTTTGTTTATGGCTTGCGAGTAAGGTTGTGAAAGATCGTCCATTTAGTTCCTATTCTTCTTCAAGAGGTGGATGGAATATGAAGATCTTCCTAAAGTGTTTTGGGGTTAGTTTACTAGTATCTGCCTTACCTATTTTTATCATTTATTATTTTACAGCAACTCGTTATGGGGTAATTCAATTTACACCAATGGGTTTTCTATTATTATTCCTATTAGTTCCATTCCAATGTATCGCAGAAGAATATCTTTTCCGTGGTTTACTTCTACAAGGAATCGGTTCATGGATTAAGATTCCAATCGTTGCGATTATTGTCCAAACAGCTTTATTTGCGTTGGCACATCCATATATTTTATTAGGAAAAATTGAAATCTTCTTAACTGGATTATGTTTTGGAATAATGGCGTGGATGACACATGGGTTAGAAGCTTCTTCCGCAATCCATATCACCAATAATCTAACCATCTTCTTATTAACGGGATTTGGGATTGGGAAAGTATCCAGTTATACAGATGTCATGTCTTTAATTAGTACTGTGTTGATGGATGTCGCTTATATCGCAATTCTCTATTATTTAAAGAAGAAGGGGACATTTGAAGTAATCCAAAAGGATGAGGTAACTTTATTTAATAATAAAATTATAGAGAAACAAAAGAAAAAGGAAGCGATTAGTTAAGGTTGTGTATAAAAAAACAAGGATGTTTAGTAAACATCCTTGTTTTGTATTCTATGGTGCGGGTGACAGGACTTGAACCTGCACGCCGTGAAGCAATAGATCCTAAATCTATCGTGTCTGCCAATTTCACCACACCCGCA
>CADBUH010000164.1 GCA_902797775.1 uncultured Erysipelotrichaceae bacterium
GGTTATTGAACCTACAGATACAAGTGATTTATCCATTATAGAGGGAAAAGATTATTGTACATTATTTACGTGTACACCTTATGCAGTAAATAGTCATCGATTATTAGTTCGAGGATATCGCATTCCTTATACCGAAGAAGGTTATATCAGTGAAACGAATGCGACAGCAGGTATGGGTGATACAAATGTATTAGTGATTCGTATCTTGTGTGTCATCCTTGGAATATTAATTGCGGCAATTATAGCTTGGTTCTTAAATCGTAAGAATAAGAAGAAACCAGTTGTCGTTCCAGTTGTAAAAGAAGAGGAAAAAGAAGAAGAGGTTATTCAACCTGTTGTTCAAGATGTTCCTCATAAGAAACGTGCGTTACCATATATTTCTGAGGTGAACCATGACCAAAAGAAATAAGAAGAGAAGTAATCTCGTTCAGAATATCTTTATTGGGTTACTCTTTGTGGTTGGATTACTTGTATTACTTTATCCAACAATCAGTGATACGTGGAATCATTATCGAAATCAATCTTTGATTTCAAACTATGAACAAACCCTTAGTAAATTAGCACCAGAAGATTATTCGAAACTATGGCAAGAAGCACGAGAATACAATGATAAACATGTGGTGAATGTATTTAGTGATACATTCAATGATGAAGATTATGAATTAACACATCCTTATGATCAATTATTAAATCCTACGGGAGATAATATTATGGGATATATTGATGTACCAAAGTTAGGTCAAAAACTAGCGATAGGTCATGGTACAGGTGCATATATCTTAGAAAGGGGTGTAGGACACGTAGAGGGGACAAGTTTACCAATTGGTGGACCAAGTACCCATGCGGTATTAGCGGGGCATAGAGGACTTCCTAGCGCTAAAATCTTTAGTGATATGGATCAAATTATTATAGGGGATAAATTCTTTCTCTATATCCTAGATGATGTCTTAGCTTATGAAATAGACCAAATAGAAATCGTATTACCGGATGAAGCAGATTTACTTCAAATTGAAAAAGGGAAAGACTATGTAACACTTCTTACTTGTACGCCATATGGTGTTAACTCACATCGTATGTTAGTACGGGGACACCGTATACCGTATGAGCCAGAAGATATTATCGAGCAACGGAATGAGAGAAGAATCAATGATCGTGATAAACCTATCTTATTTGCGGTTGCGGGACTCATTCTACTCTTCTTAATTATTGTGATTATGAAGATTATTGCGTCTAAGAAAAGACGTAAGAAAGAAGAAGAGATTAAGAATGCGGAAATAGAAAAGATGAAGAAGACGGCGGATGACGCAGTCAAACAAGCAGAGAAAGCAGTAGAAGCTGCAGAAGAGGCACAGGAAGCTGCCCTACAAGCACAGACAAGTGATAGGAAGGATTCCATTGATCAAGCTGTGATTGATGCAGAGATCGCTGCGAAGAAAGCGAAAATCGCAAGGGACAATACAAAGAAGATTGTCCAAGAAGAAGACCGTTCAAAACGAACGATTGATTACTTATTTGAAGAAGACAAAAGAAAGGAGGAATAAATCATGAAACAGGCCATGATGAAAATGTGGGTACTTGTTTTAGGAATCTTACTTGTTGGTTTCATGCCTATCCAAGCAGAAGATACAGGAACCATTAGTATTGATTTAAAGTACGTTGATGAGCAAGAAACCATGGCTATTTCTGGTGCGACTGTATCCATCTACCAAGTATGGAAATATGATGCAGATCGTAAAGTTGAAATGATTTCTCCTTTTACATATAGTGGGGATACTTCCTCAATTAACCATGAAATGAGTTCGAAGACACTGCAAGATCTCGTACCTGGTTTCATGAATCAAAGAGGAAGTGCGACCCAAACATTAACGACTTCTACGGATGGAAAACTTGTGTTTGAAAACTTACCAGAAGGTGCTTACTTAGTAGTACAGGAAGAACCTGTGGTAGATGAAAATGGAAACTATTATTATATGAGTCCATTCTTAGTGACAATTCCATATCGTCAAGATGTAAACCAAGAATTCTTATATAATCCAAAAGTTGTGAATGAAGATGACCAACAATTATTACTTCAATATCATTTGGATGCTGCACCTAAGTTTAGATTGCAGAAGAGTACCAATGTATTAAAGATTGATCAAAACACAAAGAAAGTTCTTCCAGGTGCTACCCTTGTCATTACAGATCGTAGTGGGAACGTAGTAAATGATATGTATGGAGAACGTTGTGAGTGGGTAACAGGAGAAGAAAAGAAAACCTTCTTCTTACCTACTGGAGAATATATCTTAAAGGAAACAATCGTTCCTAAGGGATATGTAAAAGCGAAAGATATTCCATTTAGAGTGGATGAATACTATCAAGTATTTGTGGTTGATGGAAGTGGAAATGAGAGTGAAGCAAGTAGTAATGATATTATTATGGAAGATCCAATCGCTCCTCCTCCAACCACAAC
>CADBUH010000165.1 GCA_902797775.1 uncultured Erysipelotrichaceae bacterium
ACAGTTTGGCCGACTATATGCCTGTATAAACTATTAAGGCCAAGAAAGGAAATTATTATCTAACCTGACCTAATTAGATAATACGAGTGCTTATGAAATTAAAAGTCTATTTCGCAGGTTCTATTCGTGGTGGTAGAAAAGACGCCTCTCTTTATCATGATCTCATTGAAGAGATAAAGAAAACAGATATTGTGTTAACCGAACATATTGGAGATTTATCACGTAGCACCCTCGAACAAGGACGTGATAAAGATTCTGAAATTTATTTTCAAGATACAAATTGGTTAAAAGAATGTGATTTATTAATTGCGGAATGCACAAATCCTTCTTTAGGTGTAGGTTATGAACTCGCTTATGCAGAACGATTTGAAAAACCTGCTTATATCTTTTATCGAAACAAAGAAACACAACTCAGTGCGATGCTGACAGGAGATCCTTATTTCCATATTGATACCTATGAAACAAAAGAAGAACTATTTCAAAAAGTTCATGAACTATTAGAAAGGACACGACTATGAAAAAACTTGAGGGGAAAGTAATCGTAATGACTGGAACAACATCTGAAAGAAGAAGGTTAATCTAATGAATGAGATTTCTTTAGAACTATGGACATTACTCGTTAGTTTATCAAAACGTATTGTTGGTGCACTTGTTGTATATTTTATTGGAAGATTTATTATTAATCGTTTCCTATCAGGTATCACCAAAACACGCTTCTATAACAACTTAGATTCAACCGTTAAATCGTTTACATTAAATGCTTGTAAGATTCTTCTACATGTCTTATTAGTGATTACAATTATAGGAATTCTAGGTGTTCCTATGGCTTCGATTATTACAGTACTCGCTTCGGTTTGTGTAGCGATTGGTATGGCCCTACAAGGTTCTTTATCCAATCTAGCAGGTGGAATTATGTTACTCGTTATGAGACCATTTAATGTTGGTGATTATATTAGTTCGAATGGAGGAGATGGAACGGTAAGAGAAGTAAACCTTTTCTATACTGTCTTAACGACCGTAGATAATAAACGTATCACCATTCCAAATGGTTCTCTTATGAACGCAAGTATCACAAACTATTCAAGTGAACCAACAAGAAGAGTTGATATTAACCTCTCTTGTGCAAAAACTGAAAACACTGATAAAGTCTTATATATCCTCCAACAAGCCCTTCATAGTGAAGAGCGTGTTCTCGAAGATCCTGCTCCAGTCGCGCGTTTACTTGACACCACCAATGAAGCTCTTAACTTCACTGCACGCGTTTGGGTAAGAAATGATGACTATTGGGAAGTCTATTTCAATCTTATGAAGAAGTTAACAGATGCTTTAAGAGAAGAAGGGATTCAATCTCCAGCAATCCGCGTTTTAACAGAATCCTCTCCAAAAGCATAAATACATAAAATACTTTATTATCAAATACTAAATATTATTTATGACAAGTTTAATACATACACCTGTCTAAACTTGTCATTTTTATTTTAGTCCCATTCATTCATACCATACTAAGAACCCTTTTATAAATATATATTCACCCTATATAAAAATGCTTTATAACTATATAACAAATTTCTTTGTATGATTAGTTTATGAAAGGGATTTACCTTTTCTACATTTGAACAATATTCGAATATCCTCTACACTTTACTTGAGGGGATTACTACATTAGAGGTAATCATTTATGTTAGATTCTAAAATCTTTACTCTTTTAAAAGTTGTTGAAACTGGAAATTACACCCATGCCGCAAAAGAACTTAATTTAACCCAACCTGCTGTTAGCCAACACATTCATGCGTTGGAAAAAGAATGGAACGTTAAAATCTTTGAACGTGTTGGAAGTCAACTCATTATTACACGGGAAGGTGAAAAGATTGTAGAATGCGCTAAAACGCTACTATCTCTTTATAATGGTTTGAAGACAGACTTAAAGAATTCTTCGATCGGTATTGTTTCTTATAATATTGGTATTACACATACGGTTGAAAGTAATCGTGTATCTGAAGTCTTTGCGAAATACGCAAAAGATACACCAGGCACAACCATTAAGTTACATACCGATACACAACAAAATTTAAAAGCGAAGTTAAAAACCTATGATTTAGATTTTGCGATTATTGATGGTAAGATAACGGATACTTCTTTAAATGTTATGCAACTAGATATGGATCGTATTATGTTAATTGTTGATCCAAATCATCCTCTTGCAACACAAACTACAGTAACGATTAATGATATTAAAAAAGAAAAATTAATTCTTAGATTACCTGACTCTGGCACAAGAAATCTATTCATTGCCTCTCTTGAAAGTCAAAATATGAATATTGATGAATTTGATGTCATCCTAGAGATGGATAATATTGCGACCATAAAAGATTTAATACGTTCTGGATATGGTGTATCGGTTTTACCTATGAGTACTTGTGTTAGTGAAGTACGTAAGAA
>CADBUH010000166.1 GCA_902797775.1 uncultured Erysipelotrichaceae bacterium
GTTTACATAAATTAAGAACTATCTTATAATCAACATGTATAACAAGTGAGGTATTTATGGCTAATTATGAAAATAATGCCTATTTCTGGCAAAAGATTGATACATTATATCTTTCAAGCAATCTTGTGATTTCTCGTCATAAAGGAGAAACACATCCAAATTTTAAAAACTTAATTTATCCTGTTGAATATGGCCATCTAAAAGATACCTTAGGTACCAATATGGAAGGGTTATCTGTCTATGTTGGTTCAGAAAGTAAAACCACAATTAATGGAATTGTGGTTGCGGCAGATATCTTAATTAAATCCGTAGATATTAAAATATTAGTTGGTTGTAATGAAGAAGAGATTTATGAAGTATTACACTTCTTAAATTCAACAGACTTTCAAAAGACGGTATTTATTAAAAGAGGAAATGAAATTCCTAGTTGGGGAATATCGGATAACTAAGATGCTTCGGCATCTTTTTTATATACTTAAATAGATTGCCATAAAGTGACAGAAACTACCAGCCATCACAAAGAGGTGGAATAACTCATGGTTTCCAAACCCAATGGTATTCTTTTTAATGAGATTAAGTTTTAAGGCATAGATAATTCCACCTGTCGTATAGAAAAGACCACCAAGAAGTAACCATAAAAAACTATGAAATCCTAAATTGGTGTAGAGCTGTGGAAGGACGGAGATACATGCCCATCCCATTCCAATATACATAATTGAAGATACCCATTTAGGACAAGTTACCCAAAAGAATTTAAAGATGATTCCAGATAGGGCAATACTCCAAATGATAAATAATAAAAGAAATCCAATTTTTTCCTCTAAAATACTCAAACAGATAGGTGTATAAGTACCTGCGATGAGGATAAAGATACTCATATGATCAATCTTCTTTAAGATGAGATTCATCTTAGGATTAATATTAAACGCATGATAGGAACTACTTGCGCCATATAGAAGAATCATACTTAACATAAAGATCGTTAATCCAATTTGTGTACGAAGAGTTGGATTCACTTGGCTACTATGCATAAGAAGAATAGGAAGAGCGATAATCGCACAGATAAAACCGAAAAAATGAGTACCAGCGCTAATTGGGTCTTTAGGCTGAAATATATAAATTGAGTTATTATGTATAAACTCTTTATTGTTTAATGTAGTCATATCATTTCCTCCTATTCTTAATAACACTTTAGCAGTTATTCAATAACTTATCAAGGGTTATTGAGATATTTGTTTGACGATATCTAAAACAATATCTACAATAAGAGTATGGAAAACATTCAAAGTCGACTACATACATTTACTTTACCTACATGGAATGAAATACCAGATGTAGGTTTATATCTTGATCAAGTCACAAAATACATCAATGGTTTTTTCGTGGACTTTCCTGAAATGAAGGTTACACCTTCTATGATTAGTAACTATGTGAAATTAAAGATAGTTTCAAAACCAGAAAAGAAAGTATATTCCCGTGAACAAATTGCCTACTTCATTTTTATTGTATTAAGTAAGACAGTTCTATCAATGGAGAATATTAAAAAGGTCTTTTCGATTCAAAATGGCTTATGTAGTGCAGAAGAAGGGTATACCTATTTTCAAGCAGAAATGATGAATGTATTAAAACATATTTATGATTCGAAACAAAAAGAGAACACAAAGAATTTAACAGAAGAAAAAAGAATGGTGAATCATATTGTCATAGCGATTGCGTATAAAATGTATTTAGAAAAATATTTTGAAGTACAAGAATAAAAGAATGGCACATACTGTGCCATTATTCATAAATATATTGTCCAGAGAAATCTAAATCAACGGGTTCAGGAACACAATCATCCTCAATCCATTTTTTTACTTTAAGAAGAGCTTCCTTATAGAGATCCTCAAAGGAAGAAGTATCAACTTTATTATCTTGTCCATAACATATATATTCTTGATGGTTCTTATTTAGAATATTTGTTTCTTCCATAGATTTATTATTTAACATCATCGAAGAAACGGTACGAGGTACTTTTAATAAAGATTCAACACGATAAACCGCATTATATTTTTTTGTGGAAGTAGGACGAATTAATTTTGTGATGCGGTAAATCGAAGTGATGGTTTCTTGAATCTTTGAAGAAGGGATTGATAAATCATAAACATCTTGGAAAAGAGAATGATACATCTTCGCTAATTCTTTTTTCTTACTTCCTATTACAAGTAAATCATCAAACACATTATAGTCATCGATGGATTTATGGTGCTTTTCTAGACACCATAAATCAACAATCGCTTCTAATGCGATATGGGCTTCACCTTCATTAGAACCATTTTCTTCATGAATCTTCCTTGCGTTATAGAAGACAATTGGATGGCAAGTAGAATCTAAAGCATAATGACAAAGATAACCATAGTAGTA
>CADBUH010000167.1 GCA_902797775.1 uncultured Erysipelotrichaceae bacterium
GCAAATGATTCCGAATTCGATTTCTACCACAGCGCAACCGGTTATAGCGCGCTATAAAGGAAAGGATGAAAAGAAATATATTGAAACCTATCAATTATTACTATTAGGGATAACACTCTTATGTGTTATTGCGTGTATTGGAGCACTTCTTATTGGAAAACCGGTTATCTTATTCCTTTATGGAGAACCATATCGTAATTCAGTCCTTATCTTTTATATCATTATCTTTGCGTCTATCTTTAGTTCTTTATCGATGGCGCGAAGTAATTGGATTGTTTGTGAACAATATGAAACCCAATCAAAATACTTTGTGTTTATTGGAGCTTTCCTAGATATCGTCTTAAACTATATCTTCATTAAGATGTATGGGGTTATAGGGGCTGCTCTTTCTACCTTATTAACGGAATTTGCGGTCTTCTTCTTAGTGCCTTATCTTTTCAAAGAAACAAGGCGCTCTAACGAAATATATTTTGGATGTTTTAAAAGGTTTCCAGACCTAATCGCCTATATAAAATTAACATTCCACCAAATCGTAAACCGTTTGAAAAAAGCCTAAATAGAGAGAGAATAAGAGGTTTCTCTCTCTTTTAAATAGGGTTATCTCATGGTACTATTGTTATAGGCATTTTTAGTATGTCTTATTTGAGGAAAACTATGAAAAAAGCTTTAATTATTGGGGCAGGACCTGCGGGATTAACGGCTGCCTATGAACTATTAAAACAATCGAATGAATACGAAGTATATGTCTTTGAAGAAAGTGATTCCTTTGGTGGTATCTCTAAGACGGTTAACTATAAAGGAAACCGTATGGATATGGGAGGACATCGTTTCTTTTCAAAATCAAAAGAAGTAAATGATTGGTGGGATGAACTTCTACCTAAACAGGGTTCTCCATCTAAAGATGATATTCAATTAAATCGTAAGGTAACACTTACGCCAGGTGGACCAGATCCAGAAAAAGAAGATCGTGTTATGCTAAGAAGAAATCGTGTATCACGTATCTTCTTTAATCGTAAATTCTTTGATTATCCAATCTCTTTAAAAGTAGAAACATTTAAGAATATGGGTCTTGGGACAACCATGAATGTTGGGTTTAGTTATCTTGCTTCCATGGCACATAAAAGAAAAGAGAATTCATTAGAAGATTTCTATATTAATCGTTTTGGAAAGAAACTATACTCTATGTTTTTTGAACATTATACAGAGAACTTATGGGGAAGACATCCAAGTGAGATTGATCCTTCATGGGGTGCACAAAGAGTAAAAGGTGTATCCATCATGGCCGTCTTAAAGAATGCGGTAGATAAATATGTAGGAAAGAAAGATCGTAAAGTTGAAACCTCTTTGATTGAGGAGTTCAGTTATCCAAAGTTAGGTCCAGGAGAACTATGGGATGTGACTGCTTTTGAAATAGAAAAGAAGGGTGGTCATATCTTAAAGAATGCGAAAGTTATAAAGATTCATAAGAATGAAGAAAATGTATTAACGGGTGTAACCTATCTTCAAGATGGAAAAGAAGTCTTTATGGAAGGAGATGTAGTGATCTCCTCTATGCCAATTAAAGATTTAGTTGGTGGTATGAATGATGTACCAGAGAATGAAGCACGTATTGCGAAAGGATTACCATATCGTGATTATATGACGGTAGGTGTCTTAATTGATCATCTTAATTTAGAAAATAAAACGAACATGAAGACGATTGGTGATATCGTACCGGATAACTGGGTATATGTACATGATCGTAGTGTTACAATGGGACGTTTCCAAATCTATAACAACTGGTCTCCATATCTTGTGAAAGACTTAGAACATACCATTTGGATGGGCCTAGAATACTTCTGTAATGAAGGGGATCAGTTATGGAGTATGGAAGATTTAGACTTTGCGGCACTAGGTGTAAATGAAATGATTAAACTAGGTTTAATTGATAGTGAAGAGAATGTCTTAGATTTCCATGTAGAACGTGTTAAGAAAGCATATCCTGCTTACTTTGATACCTATGATGAAATGGATACTTTACGAAAGTATCTTGATACAATTCCAAACTTATATTGTGTTGGTAGAAATGGCCAACATCGTTATAACAATATTGACCACTCTATGTGTACTTCTTTTGAAACAGTTAAGAATATTCTTACAGGTAGAAAAGATAAGGACAACATTTGGAGTGTAAATACCGAACAAGAATATCATGAAGAAGAAAAAAATGATGAAGCAGAATTAGATTAAGAGGGAACTATGCCAGTAACGATTAATAACTTTATGGGATCCTTTGGATGGAATGCGCGTAAGTATTTACCAAACTTAGCCAGCAAAGCCTATCTAAAGCTACAATTTATCACAAGAAGAAAACTACAGAAAGAATACTGTAATTATTTCTTATCCCAAGAAGAAGCACCAATGCCACATGTGGTAAACATTGAAACAATTAACCGTTGTAATTCAACGTGTGAGTTTTGTAGTGCGAATATTCACGCAGAAAAAAGACCTCTTATGAAGATTACGGATGAACTCTATCATAAGATTATTGATGAATTAGCAGAGTGGGGATATCGAGGACATTTAACCCTTTATGGGAATAATGAACCTTTATTAGATCCTCGTATTGTAGAATTCCATAAATACGCAAGAGAAAAACTACCTGATAGTTTTATCTTTATGTCGACCAATGGATTATTATTGACGATTGAAAAGGTGAAAGAGGTTCAACCTTATATTAACCAATTAATTATTAATAACTATGGATTAGAGATGAAACTACATAAGAATATTCAAGAAATATATGATTATGTAAAAGCACATCCAGAAGAGTTTAAAGATTTAGATATTCAAATACAAGTACGTTATCTAAAAGAAGTACTAACAAATCGTGCAGGAAGTTCTCCGAATAAACAATCAACCGAAAAGGTGATTACAGAACCTTGTCTATTACCTTTTACAGATGCTTGGATTACTCCAAATGGAAAACTTGGATTATGTTGTTGTGATAACTTTGAAGTAACTGATTTTGGAGATTTAAATACGATGTCTTTAAAGGATTGTTGGAACTCTAAACAA
>CADBUH010000168.1 GCA_902797775.1 uncultured Erysipelotrichaceae bacterium
AAATCCGGTTTATAATCTAAAACCATTTGGTACTCTTTACTTAATTTTTCCGGTTGTAGAACTGGAATATTATAAGAATCCGCTAATGCATGTACTGGGGTTGGTTTAATCTCATGTTTACGACCAGAAGGTTTATCAGGTTGAGAAACAACAGCCACAACATGATAGTTTTCCTCTACTAAAGTCTTTAAAATATCACACGCAAAGACCGGTGTTCCAATAAATACTACTCTAATGTTTTCCATACTCTATCACTTCCACTCAAATATTATAGCGTAGTTTCGTTGCAATTTCAGTTTGGCTTTGTTATAATTCACATTGTTCTGTAATAGGAGGTGTACACGTGGCTAATATTAAATCGCAGAAAAAACGTGCTATCACTAATGCAAAAAGACAAACTGCAAACATTAAAAAGAGAACTGAAGTTAAATCTGCTATCAAAAAAGTACTCGTTGCTGTAGAAGAAAAGAACCTTGATGCAGCAAAAGCAGCTTATGATAAGGCAAATTCTGTTCTTGATAAAGCATTAGTAAATGGTATTAAGAAAAAGAATTATGTAGCTCGTCAAAAATCAAGACTAGCAAAAGCCGTTAATTCTATTAATTAATCACTTCATCTGAGGTGATTTTTTTTGCCATAATTGGTATACCGCTTGATATTCTTTTAATGTATCCGAATCATTCTTAGCTAATTCCATTAGTTTTTCATAATGTGTTAATTGTTTCTTTACATATTCTTGGTATAGAGGTGTATTCTCTTTCATTAGACAAGGTCCATGTAAGAGTTCAATATCGGAATAGGAATCATGATAATTCGTATTGAATACGATAATCGTATAGTATTTCTTACGATCTACGATTAAATCTTCTTTTACAATTGAATAATGATTCTCACTTAAGTATTTTCGAAAAGAATATAAATCATCATTTACTTGTACAATAATCGTTTCTAATTGAGATAACCTTTCTTTTGCATCCTCTAAGATATGAATCACGGTTTGATATCCCATACCCGCAATTACAGCACACGTTATATCCTTTGGAACAATATGAAAACCATCAGATAAAACAGTTTCTATCGATTTATCCATATGGTTCTTTTTAATATTCTCAATTGCACTATTTAAAGGCCCCTGTTTATCATCACAGGCATACACTTTATCACAGATCTTATCTTTTACTAATAGAATAGGCAATTGTGCGTGATCAGTACCTATATCTGCTACAATAGCCCCTTTTGGTACAAAAGAGGCTATCCTTTCAATTCGTTTATTCATTATTTATCAAAGAAATCCTTTAATCGTTTAGAACGTGTTGGATGTTTTAATTTACGAAGAGCTTTCGCTTCAATTTGACGAATACGTTCTCTTGTAACATTAAATTCTTTACCAACTTCTTCTAGGGTTCTAGTACGTCCATCATAGAGACCAAAACGTAAACGTAATACTTTTTCTTCACGTTCTGTTAATCCACTCAGAACATTATTAATTTCTTCTTTTAATAATTGATTGTTTGTATATTGGTCTGGAGATAAAGCATCTTTATCTTCAATGAAATCACCTAAGTGAGAATCATCTTCTTCACCAATTGGTGTTTCTAAGGAAACTGGTTCTAGTGCTATTTTTTGAATTTCACGTACTTTATCTGGTGAAATACCTTCCATACGTTCACTGATTTCTTCTGCCGTAGGATCTCTACCTAGCTCTTGAACAAGTTGTCTTTGAATTCGCGTTAGTTTATTGATGGTTTCAACCATATGAACTGGAATACGAATTGTTCTTGCTTGATCGGCAATTGCACGTGTAATTGCTTGACGAATCCACCATGTTGCATAAGTTGAAAACTTAAAGCCTTTTGTATAGTCAAACTTTTCAACTGCTTTAACAAGGCCCATATTACCTTCTTGAATTAAATCCAAGAATAGCATTCCTCTACCAACATATTTTTTCGCAATCGAAACAACTAATCTTAGGTTACTTGAAATTAAGATATTCTTAGCTTCTTCATCCCCTTGTTCAATACGTTTCGCAATTTCTGTTTCATCTTCCGCTTTTAATAAAGGAACACGTCCAATTTCTTTTAAATACATCTTAACTGGATCATTTAATTGAACAGAAGATTTACTACTATAACCAATATCAATGGAATCACTTTGATCATCTTTATCCTCATCATCATCTAAGATATCAACGTCTTCATCATCCATCTCTTCGATATCTTCATCTTCTGTAATCTTAATCTTTTCTGCTTCAAACCAATCCCATAATGCATCTAAATCATCATCGGATAAGTCTAGGTGTTCAAGAGAACTTAAGATATCTTTTTGATAAATAACTTGGTCTATTTTATAGACATGTTGATATTCTACTTTTAATTCATCTAAAGTCTTTAATACTTTATGTTTTCCATCAATACGATAAATTTCAATCTTTGTTTTGCTTCTTGCTTCGCCTTTATATTCCTTCGCTTCTGAAACTACTTCCTCATTTGTATCCATGGCATGGAATTCATCCATATATGCTTGAATTTCTTCTTCTGTAGGAATTTCAGGTGTCATTGAATTTGAAAGAATATATGCGATACTATCTAACTTTTTCTTTGTTTGGTAGTCCGCATCGGTTTGAATTGCTTCATAAACAGTATCATCAAAGTTCATTTCTTCAATTAAACTGTTACGAAAGCGTAATGCTTCTAGCATGCTTCTAGGTGTTCCACAAATTACATCACCGTTTTTTTCTTTTTTTGTCTCACTTTTCATTGCTTTCTTCATCAATATACCTCCTAAGTTCTACCAAACACTTTTTATATTCATCTAAGATTAATAGCCGACTTTCATCATTCAATGGTTGTGATAACTGTTGTTCATATGCATCTGCTTGTTTTGTTTTCGCATCAATGAGTATTTTTCTGATTGCTCCATTTAATGCAGATTCATCATATGGTTGGTTATATAACCATGAAGTAGCCAACTTTGTTATTATATTACGAATTTTCTCATTATTGGTATTATCAATTAATTTTGATAATTCAATCTCATCTCCATGCTTTGTCATATCTACAATCATCATAGCTAGTTCTTGATGTAGAGGATTCTCTAAATATCCTAGTTTTTCTTTAAATAAATTTACTGCTTCAATATGACTTAGCATCATAGTAAGTACTTGCTCTTCTGCTTCACTAGTACCATCAAGAGGTTTATGAATTGTCTCTTTTACAGTAGTATGTGCATTCGTTTCTTTTTTCTTATAATCAAGTTTAAATCCCGTTTCTGCACTTAATAGTTCTGTAAATTGTTGACGGTCAAATTCATCTTCTAAAGCATTGATTTCCGCTTGTACTTTTTGTGTATATTCTTTCTTCTCTTGGTAATTATTGAAATTGGTTTGTCCTTTTAAATATTGCATTACAAATTCAATCCAAGAAATCTCTTTTTTTAATAAGTTATTTAATCCTTCAGGTCCTTCTTTACGAATGATTTCATCAGGATCTAAACCAGTTGCATTTTGAACAATCGAAACATCACAACCTAAGGATTTCGCTAGTTTACATGCTTTATAGGTTGCGTTTTGACCAGCTTGGTCCCCGTCATAACAAAACACAAGTTTTAAAGCCATCTTCTTTAATAAATAGATTTGATCTTTCGTACATGCAGTACCTAATGTACAAACGCAATTATCGATTCCTGCTTTCGCGAATGCAATGACATCCGTTACACCTTCGGTTATATATACTTTCCCTTCTCTTCGCGCATTATCTTTCGCACGATGTGCGTTATATACAATCTTTCCTTTTTCAAAGATTGAAGTTTCTGTAGTATTTACATATTTGGAGGCATTCTTAGGATCTAATGTTCTAGCTGAGAAACCAATAGGATTACCTTCATAATCATGAATTGGAAAGGTAATTCTTGAGGAGAAAACATCATGTAAGCCAGACTCACTCATACGAATGACATTACACTCTACCATATCTTTCTCGTCATATCCTTTCGCCTTTAAAAATTGAAACAATTTATCTTGGGCAGGATTATAACCAATTTCAAACTTTTCTCGTATTTTAGAATTCAATCCTCTTTTCTCAAGGTAGTTTAATTCCGTTTGTGCATTCGCAGCATTCAATTCATACATCGTATAATTGATTGTTTCTTTTAGAATTTTGTAAAGTCTTTCCTTTTTAGGATCTATTTTCTTTTGTGTGGTTGTATCGATATTCAGTGGATATCCAATAATTGACGCAACTCTACTAACAGCTTCCACAAAAGAAACCTTTTCATAGTTTTGTACAAAGGTAAAGACATTTCCACCTTCACCACATACAAAACATTTATAGATTTGTTTATCTGGAGATATCGTCATCGAAGGAGAATGGTCATCATGAAAAGGACATAGAGCCATATAGGACTTGCCCTTTTTATGAATCTGCAAATATCGACCAATCACATCTACGATATCCGCTTTTTCTCTTACCGCATTAATATCTTCATCACTTATTCTTGGCATTCAATTTCCTTAAAATTTAATTGCTTCAAGTATCTTATTTTTAATTTCATCTAATGTTAAACGTTCTTGTTGCATCGTATCACGATCACGAATTGTATAAGTATGCGTTTCTAATGAATCTTGGTCTACGGTAATACAGAATGGTGTACCTACTTCGTCTTGACGACGATATCTCTTACCAATTGAACCAGATTCATCTGTAACAACTTCAAAATATGGAGCTAATTCTTTACGAATTTCTTCTGCAACATCTCGATAATCTTTATGAAGTGGTAAAATAGCAGCCTTGATTGGAGCTAATACTGGATGGAAATGCATAACAACACGTACATCCCCTTTTTCTTCATTCACAACTTCTTCATCATACGCATCCGTAAAGAACATAAAGAATAAACGTTCTACACCAACTGCTGGTTCTACTACATAAGGAATGAATCGTTCATTTGTGAATGGGTCTAGATAAGACATATCTTTTCCAGATGTATTTTGGTGTTGCGTTAAATCATAATCGGTACGATTCGCAATCCCCCATAATTCACCCCATCCCCATGGGAACTTATATTCAATATCGGTTGTTGCCTTTGAATAGAAACTGAGTTCTTCTTTTGTATGATCACGGAAACGTAGGTTTTCTTCCTTTCCACCTAACTGAAGAATCCAATCCATACAGAATTTTCTCCAATATGTGAACCAAGAATCATCATCTCCTGGCTTACAGAAGAATTCCATTTCCATTTGTTCAAACTCACGTGTACGGAAAATAAAGTTACCTGGTGTAATTTCATTACGGAAGGATTTACCAATTTGACCAATTCCAAAAGGTAACTTCTTACGATATGCACGTTGTACATTTTTAAAATCCACAAACATACCTTGTGCTGTTTCCGGTCTTAAATAGACTGTACTTTTTGAATCTTCTAATGTTCCCATAAAGGTTTTAAACATTAAATTAAATTGACGAATCGGTGTAAAATCATGACTTCCACAATCTGGACAAGCAATATTATGTTCTTTAATATAAGCTTCCATTTGTTCATTCGTCCAACCTTCTCCAGTCTCTTCACCATTGGAATAAGCTTCAATTAAATGGTCAGCACGATGACGTGTTTTACAATTCTTACAATCCATTAGAGGGTCTGAAAAACCTTTTAGATGTCCAGAAGCTTCCCATACTTTAGGATTCATTAAAATCGCTGCTTGAATCTCAACATTATTTGGATCTTCTTGGATGAGCTTTTTCTGCCAAGCTCTTTTAATATTATCTTTTAATAACACACCATAAGGCCCAAAATCCCAAGTATTACTTAATCCTCCATAGATTTCAGAGCCTTGGAAAACAAATCCAGTGTCCTTGGCATGCGATACAATTTTTTCAAAAGTCTTTTCCATAAATATACCCTCTCTAAAACATGTGCTTGAAGTATAGCACTTTACTAGGCTTCCTTCAATGGTAATAAAGTCTTATAAACTTGATAGGAATTTAGTTCAATCCCGTGATGTAAACGTAATATTTCAACTAATATATCGACATATGGATGAGCATCTTCAATGAGTTCTTCTACCACATCATAGTTCTCTAATTGTGCTTTATTTAGTAAACGAAATTCTTTAAGTTCGGTAATAGAACGAGGTGATATAGAAAGAGAAGTTGCACAATCTTTACATAAAAAACCACCATCTTTTGCACTAATTGTGATTACATTTTTATTACCACAGATAGCACACTCATCTACATTCGCACCGATTCCATTCCATTTCATTAATTCAGATAAAGTGATTCCAATAACCAAATCACTTCTTTTTCCTTCATTTAAATAACGATAGGCATCATGAATTAATTGATAAACTTGTTCATAATCATAATCTTCATATGTCATAACATCACAAAGTTCCCCAATGACTCCACTCGCAAGGGAAGCATCGATATCCTCATGAAGATGACGATATAAATTAATTAAACTAATATTTTTTAACTTAAAGATGGATTTACCTTCTTTATAATCAAATAAATATTCATTTAAAGAATATGGTATTAATCGTGATGCATTTTTACTTGTAGGTTTTTTAGCACCTGTCGCAACAAATGTGATTTTCCCATATTCTTTTGTCATAACTGTGATTAATAAAGAACTATCTTTATAGTCACTTTGTTTAATAATAATTCCTTCTACTTTATCATTCATCAATTAAACCATATCCAAGTTCTGAAATACGATGATCTTTTTGTCTCCAATCTTTTTCTACACGCACAAAGATTTCTAGAGATACTTTCATACCAACAATCTCTTCAATCTCTTTGGAAGCTTCATAGACAATCTTTTGAAGCATCGCACCTTGTTTACCGATAATGATGGCCTTTTGTCCATCTTTTTCAACTAATACAAGTGCATCAATATAACATACATCCTCTTCTACTTCTCTTCTTTCAATTAATACTGCAACTGCATGAGGTACTTCTTCATGTGTATTCCGTAATATCTTTTCACGAATTAATTCTGCAATACGATAATTAATTGGAGAATCGGTAGACATATCAACAGGATATAAAAGTTCAGATTCTGGTAAATAGTTCAGTGTCGTTTGTATTAAATCTTGATAATCATCTTGTTTTAAAGCAGAAATCGGAAAGATTTCAGCAAATTCAAAGCGATCTTTCCATTGTAGTAAAGCATTTAATACTTTTTCTTTTTTTAATGTATCTATTTTATTAAAGATTAAGAATACAGGAAGATTCGTTTGTTTAAGCATACGTAGGATGGATTCATCTTGTTCATCAAAGCGTTGTGTACCATCTACCACATAATAAATAACATCCACTCCTTGTAAAACAGTTGAAGTTTCTTTATTCATACGAGAACTTAAACGATTATAGGATTTATGAATACCTGGAGTATCAGTAAAAATAATTTGCATTTCATCATTCGTTAAGATTCCTCTTATTTCACTACGTGTTGTTTGTGGTTTATCCGAAACAATCGCAATCTTTTGTGAAAGCAAATGATTTAATAATGTACTCTTTCCTGCATTTGGTTTCCCTGCAAGTGCTACAAAACCACACTTCATCGAATAACATCCTCTAATCCAAATTGCATTGGTAATAAATCATGAATATTAGTTGTCATTTCTTCTTTACGATTTGAAAGATAGATTGGTGTATCTTGATTTAATAATTCACTTAGGACTTGTCGACAAATGCCACATGGTCCAGCCAATTTATCACCATCACTAACAATCGCAATTGCCTCAATATCATCTTTACGATATCCATTGGAATAAGCAGAAAATACAGCACTTCTTTCCGCACAATTTGTAGCTCCAAAAGAAGCATTCTCTATATTTGCACCATAAAAGATTTTGCCATCTTTTGTTAATAAAGCAGCACCTACATGATAATTTGAATATGGTGCATAGGCGTTTTCCATCGCTTTAAATGCTAGTTCAACTAATTCTTTTCTTTCCATAAAACCTCCTATATCACTTTGTGAATCATAATTATCACAAAGATTACAAGCGCAATAATTGACGCAAATAATACAGTTCCTGCAGCTAAATCTTTAATCTTTTCAATCTTCTCATTTGGTTCCGTACTATATAAATCACATACTCTTTCAATACATGTATTCATCATTTCTAATCCAACAACTAAGCCAATGGCTAATAATACAACGAACCATTCCATATAACTAAAATGAACAAGGAAACCAAAAAGGATAACACCACATCCTAAGATCATTTGTATTAAGATTCCTTGATCTTTAAATGCGTTTATGAATCCATGGATTGCTGGAAAAAACTTCTTTTTCATTTTTCCCTCTTAATAATTGGATTAAGTATTTTGTCTTGAAGTTCAACCATCTCTTTTTCCTCTTTTGGATTCATATGGTCATAACCAAAACAATGTAATAAACCATGTGTAAATAAAAAACATATTTCGCGATCATAGGAATGGCCATATTCTCTTGCTTGACATTTTGCATAATCAACATTGATAAAGATATCTCCTAAATCAATCACATCTTCTAGATCATAGACATCACTATCTTGATACGCAAACGTAATCACATCGGTTGGTCGATCTATCCCACGATATTCAAAGTTTAATTTATGAATGGTACGCGATCTTACAAAGGTTACAGAAACCACATATTTATCTTTTTTATTAAGCACTTTTAAAGCATTCTTAGCTATTTTATTAAAATAACTAGAATACTTTGTAATACTTGTATTTGTACGATTAAAAATAGATATATCCATCTTTATAATTATACCATTGATATGGTTATGAAAAAACTGTCACAAAGACAGTTTTATTCATATTCTTTACTATATTCTTCAATGATTTTTTGAACAAGTGGATGTCTTACTACATCATCACTTGTAAGATGAAGAACTTTAATTTCATCAATATCCTTTAGGATTTCAGAAGCATCAATCAATCCATTCTTTGTGCCAGGTTTTAAATCAATCTGTGTGATATCACCTGTAATGACCATCTTAGAATGGAACCCAAGACGTGTTAAGAACATTTTCATTTGTGCAGGTGTGGTATTTTGAGCTTCATCTAAGATGATAAAGGAATCATCTAATGTTCGACCTCTCATATACGCAAGTGGAGCAATTTCAATTGTTCCCTTTTCAATTAACTTATCTGTTTGTTCAACACCTAACATATCATGTAATGCATCATATAAAGGGGTTAAATATGGATCTACCTTTTCTTTTAAATCACCAGGTAAAAAACCTAGGCTTTCCCCTGCTTCTACCGCAGGACGTGTCAAAACAATACGTTTTACATTACCACTCTTTAATTCCGATACAGCTTTAATAACGGCTAAGAATGTTTTACCAGTTCCAGCAGGACCAATCGCAAATACAATTGGATATTGATTAAT
>CADBUH010000169.1 GCA_902797775.1 uncultured Erysipelotrichaceae bacterium
GATTGAAACAGATGAAACTGGAACAATCTGGTTCACATTCGATCACGAAAAAGAATGGATGACTTATTATGATGTCGTCTATGAAGTAAAAGAAGTTACTGCACCTAAGGGTTATGATTTAGATACAACCGTTCACTATATCTTATTCACAGATCATCCTGAAAACTATGAAGGTATTGATAAATATACGATTAATGGTAAACAAGTTGAAGTTCTCATAGAGCCAACACAATTCTTACATCGTATTGATTATCCAAATAACCTAACACCTCCACCTACACCAACACCTAAGAAACCTGGTACTTATGTTCCAGTTCCTAATACAGGTGATAACTTCCATGTAGGTATGTGGATTGCGTTACTTGGTGGAACCGTTGTAATAATCTTATTCCTACTATTCTATCTACGAAAGAATAACAAAAAAGATTAATACATAGGAAAAGAGATATTGCTTAAGACAATATCTCTTTTTTTACTTCTTTTATTGTTGAACTTCTGTATTGTCAATGGAATGTAAGGTTCCACTACCATTTGGTTCTATATTATGAAATTGTATTACATTATTTTGTGTTAATAAGAAGGCACAGGTTCTTTCTGCTTGTGCTTTAGAACCAGTAGGTAAGATTACTTCTCCATCCTTAAACTTACATACAAGTTCATGTTTCTTATTCTGTTGGTATGTTACATCTATTAAATCTTCATAGAAGTATTCTTTAACTTGTTTTTTACTATAGGACAACATTCTTTTTTCAATTAAGAAGTTTCGATCTAAGAATACACCTTCATCATATTCATTCAGGTTTTTAATACTATTGAGTGTTCTACGAATCTTTAGTTTTCTTAAGTTATATGTAAATAAGATTACGAATAAAAATAACGCAATTAAGATGATAAGCCAACGTAAGTGATCTACTTGATTTCTTGTATAGAAAAACATTATTCCAAATAATAAGATTGTTGGAATCATTAGAAATGCATAATAATCAATTGATAAAAATGATAAACAATATTTTTTAACCATATTATTCCCTATATTCTTTTCCACCTTCTACATTAAAGAATTCTTCAAATGATAACATCACATCAATGTTATACATTTCTGTTGCGTAATCTACACCAATATAACGATAATGCCATGGTTCATAGGCATAACCTGTAATCTCTTCTTTTCCTTTTGGATATCTTAAGATAAATCCATATTCATGTGCGTGTTCTAATAACCATTGTCCAGAAGCAGTATATTCAAATTGATCGGTAAAGTCGGCTGCTCCACCTTCCACAAAGTCTAAGGCTAGACCTGTTTGATGGTCTGAATAACCTGGTCGAGAACTAATCTCATCGGCTGTCTCTACACCATATTGGGCAACATATCCATTATAAAGACGTGCTTGATAATCTTCATCACGATAAGCAGAACTAAAGGTTAAATATAAACCTTCTTGACTCGCACTTTCTGTCATACGTGCTAAAGCTTCAGCTGCTTCTTTACGCATCAATGGAGCGATTGTCCCATGTCCTCCTACATCATTTGCGTTTACTAAATCTATAGGTTCATATCCTTCTGGTAAACGATGCACCTTATTTGCCACAATCAATAAACTATTTGTATCCGTAAAGACACTTGGATCAATGGTAGGTTCCGGTGTAGGTGTAGGTGTTACTTCAATGGTTGGCTCAGGTGTAGGTGTTTCTTCTGGTTTATCAAACCTTCCTGAAAAATGACCAAATAATCCTAAGCCTAATAGGATAAATAATAATATTAATAAGAAAATCATTAAAATCTTTTTCATATCTCTATTTTACACTTCTTCTTGAAAAAGTTTTGTATTATTTAATATTTTTATTATAAAGTAACCTATCACCACTGAGATAAACTCTCCTACTGCTACTTCTGCTCCACAGATAAGAGAACCTCTTATAAAATCTTCTGGGAATAAAAGATAACCTAATTCCATTCCAATAAAGATAAAGTTAAATAGTACTGGCATTAAGATACTAAGTACTGGTATTCCATGTATCTTATGATTTCTAAAATAATATGTACCAAGTGCTGCGAGTAAGGTAGCTGTTGTACCAATGATGGAATCCATAATCCCTGTTGGGTTTACACCTGTTATAGCACCAATAAGGTTCGTTAGGAAACAACCAATGGTTACTCCATAAATACTTGGTGTGTAAATTAACGGTAATAACGTTAATGCTTCTGCGATACGTACTTGAATAGGTCCATACGTAATAGGTGCTAGTACCAATGATATGACGGTATAGATAGCCGCAATCATCGCTATTCTTGTAAAAGTTTTTGTGTTCATTTTGTTTCTCCTTATTTTTATTAACATCAGGTAGCCGCTACTGATGGTGGGTAAAACCACAATTACTTATTCTATCGATTCTTAAAAATATTTCAACTAAAGAATTATTCTTTAGTAAAATAATCTTAGGAGGAATCTATTTATGTGGAATACATTTCGAACCGATGAATATGATGGAATGATAGCGGAACCGATTATGATTCCAAGTGCGAATGGTGAAAATGTTCGTGCCTATTATTCTCGTCCTTTAACCGATGGTCCTCATCCAGGGATTGTATTAATTCCTCATATGCCTGGATGGGATGAACTTTATCGTGAATTCGCAAGACGTTTTACCCAACATGGTTATGAAGTAATCTGTCCAAATATCTATGATCGTTTTGGACAAGGTAATCCTTCTGACATCGCTAATAAGGCAATGGAAGAAGGTGGTGTACATGATGATAGTGTCATGGATGATGTGAAAGGTGCTTTGGATTTCTTAAAGACTTCTACACCTTCCAATGGAAAAGTAGGTGTTGTAGGAACTTGTTCTGGAGGAAGACATGCCTTCTTAGCTGCTTGTACGATTGATGGGTTTAGTGCAGTTGTGGATTGTTGGGGTGGTGGTGTAATTACACCAGAAGATAAAGCTTCCCCTTCTCGTCCTGTTTCTCCACACACCTATCTAGAGCAATTAAACATCCCACTTCTTGGTATCTTTGGAAATGAGGATAAAAATCCTAGCCCTGATGAAGTGAATCAATTAGAAGAATTATTAAAGAAGTATGAGAAAGAGTATACTTTCTATCGGTATGATGGAGCAGGACACGGATTCTGGTATTATGATCGACCGATGTATCGTCAAGAACAGGCAATGGATTCTTGGAATAAGTGTCTAGACTTCTTTGATAAACATTTGAAATAATAAAGATGGGGTAACCCATCTTTTTACTTGGAGGTACTATGGCACAATTTGTCACAATGGCAAAACCAGTTGGTTCATACTGTAATATGCGTTGTAGTTATTGCTATTATTTGAAGGCAGAAAATGGACAATCCTTTGATTCCATTCGCATGGATGATGAAGTATTAGAAGAATATATCAAACAAGCCATCCTCTCTGTCGAAGGACCTACCGTATCTTTTACTTGGCATGGTGGTGAACCTACCTTAGCCAAACTCTCTTTCTTTGCGAAAGTTGTATCTCTTCAAAAGAAGTATTTACCTGAAGGATGGGATTGTTGGAATAATATTCAAACCAATGGATTATTAATGGATGAAACTTGGTGTAAGTTTTTAAAAGAGAATCAATTTGATATTGGTTTAAGTATTGATGGAACAGGACTCGTTCATAATACCTATCGTTTAGATGAAAGAGGTAATAGCACCTATGAAAGAGTTATGCATGCATTAGAATTAATGAAATCTTATGGTTTAAAACCAGATTTATTATGTACGGTTACTTCGAACACAACCATGAGTGCTAAAGCAGTCTACGCAAAACTTCATACCATTCAAACAGGTTGGATACAATTCATTCCAATTGTACGTAGATATCATGATGGAAGTGTTACCGAAGATTCAGTCTCTCCAATTCAATATGGAAACTTCTTAAAAACAATCTTTAAAGAATGGATTGGAAATGATTTAGGAAAATTAAATGTTCAACTATTCGCAGAAACGTCTCTTCAATTAACTGGTAAAGAAGCGATGGCTTGTCAATTAAAGGAAACTTGTGGAGATGTACTAGTTGTTGAGAAAGATGGAAGTGTATTCTCTTGTGATCATTTTGTGAATCCACAACACTATCTAGGAAACGTATTAGAAACCTCTTTAAAGGATCTTTATGAAAGTGAACCTCAAAGAGAATTTGGATTAAATAAAAAGAATACCCTTTCTAAGAAGTGTTTATCTTGTGAATGGTTAAACCTATGTCATGGAGGTTGTCCAAAAGATCGCTTCTTCATAAATGAAGATGGTGAAAACCAATATTATTTATGTGAAGGTATGAAACTTTTTTATGAATATGCAGTACCACGTCTACAAAATGCCATCCAATTAAGTAAACAGGGATATTCACAAAAAGAGATAATGAAAAAGTGTCGCTAATTATAGATGCGACACTTTTCTTGAAAGTTTAGAAGTTTAATTATTTAAGTAGTTCGTTAACTTTAGCTTGAATTTCTTCAAACTTATAGCCTGCTTTTTCAAGTGCTTCTTTACGTTCTGCACCATTGCCCCAGTCACCACGAATTACTTCTTTAGCGATTTCATCTACAGATTTTAGAGCGTTCGAAGCTGTTTCTTTTGCGCCACTGAGAAGTTCATTTACTTTCGCTTGTACTTCATCATAATTGAAGCCTGCTTTTTCTAATGCTTCTTTACGTTCTGCACCATTTCCGAATTCTCCACGAATTACTCTTGTAGCGATATCTTCGAGATTCTTCGCGGCTGTTTCTAGTTTTTCTTTACCTTCTGCAACTGCAGCTTGTGCTTGTGCTTTAATCTCTTCGCCACCCTTGAAAGATGCGATTGGTTTTACATGTTCTGTAACTTCTTCTCCACCTTTGAAGGAAGCAATCGGTTTAACATGTTCTTTTGCTTCTGCAGCGACTTCCTTTACTTCTTGTTTTACTTCTTCTTTAACTTCTTCTACTTTCTTTTCTTGTCTTTTAAATAAATCTTTAAGAGCCATATTTACTCCTCCTATTTCTTATATTTTAGCACATTTTTGTTTCATTTAGGTGAATAATAACTGAATATTATGGTATATAGTTATAGATATGAAAAAGATGGATAAAGTATATTGGCTTGTACTTCTTAGTACCTGTGGAGCGATATCCGTTTCCTTAGGTTTAATCGTGAATATCACAGGGTTATTCTTTAATCCCATTGCGGAAGAATTTGGTTTACTTAGAGGTTCTGTAAGTTTAACCCTTACCCTATCTAATTTCTTATCTGCCTTAGGTGGTATGATGATGCCTAAGTTATTATCAGAGAAACATCTTAAGGTAGGTATCTTACTCGCTACCATTGGTGGTGTATGTTCTACCATCCTATTAGGTTTATCCCAAAGCATTCTCTTCATGTATTTCTTACATATGATTCGTGGCTTTTGTGCAGGATTACTTGGTTTAGTTTTTATAACCGTAGTCATTAATAACTGGTTCCATGAAAATGTAGGACTCATGACAAGTATCGCTCTTAGCTTTAGTGGTTTATCCGGTGCGATCTTCTCTCCTATTATTTCAAATGTCATAAACAATTATGGTTGGAGGATAGGCTACTTTGTGGTTGCCTTCTTTATCTTATTATTAGATTTACCAAGTCTTTTATTTTTACCATCCTTAAAGCCTCAAACAAAAGGTTATCTACCTTATGGATATGTGGAAGAAGAGAATCCATCAACTCTTCAAACAACTTCTACTACTTCTATTTCACAAATCTATTTTGTGATTTGTTGTATGTTTGGATTTATCGCAAGTGGTTCTACTTCTTTAATTCAACACTTTCCAGGCATTAGTTCCTCTTATGGATTTAACGCTGCTGTTGGGGCGATGATGCTATCGATTGGAATGGTTGCGAATAGTGTCGCAAAGATTATCTTAGGATATCTAATTGACCACTTTGGTTCTAAGAAACCTATTCTCTTACATTGTCTTATTATGATTCTATCGGTTCTCTTATTCCTCTTCTTCCATACGCCAACGATGTTATATATTAGTGCCTTTCTTTATGGTTATATTTATTCCCTTGCGAATGTTGCGATGGTAACCTTAGCGAAAGATTTATTTGGTAGAGAAAATTATAGTAAAACCTATCCTACGTTCAGTATGTTTGGTACGGTTGGTACAGCTGTATCTGCTTCTGGAATCGGTTATATTTATGATTTCACACATAGTTATACACCTGTATTTTTACTACTATTAGGTTTATTTATTTTGAATACTTTATTTGTTTTATATTGTTATAGAAAACCAATTCAATAGGAGGATAATTCTATGCGTTTAGAAAACTTAACTTGGCCACAAGCTGAACAGTATTTCAAAAATCATGATCTTGCGATTGTTCCAATTGGTAGTATTGAATGTCATGGGAAACATATGCCATTAGGTACCGATACCATCATTCCAAATAAGATATTAGAACTCATTGAAAAGAAAAGTGATGCATTAATCGTTCCTACAATGCCTTATGGGAATACGGATTACCTTGCCTCTTTTCCAGGTACCATTAGTTTAGGACCAGAAGTAACTTATCAAGTAATGTATAAAATCTTAGATGGTTTATACCAAAATGGGATACGTAAGTTTGTGGTATTAAATGGACATGGTGGAAATAATTCGATTCTAGATCGTCTATCAGTCGATTTTGAAAAGAAAGGTTGTATCCTAGCACAAATGAATTGGTGGATTATGGTTTGGAATCTTGTGAAAGGATATGATGGAAGTGAAAAGTGGAATGGTGGACATGGTGGAGCAGAAGAAACGGCTGCGATCATGGCCATCAATAAAGATTTAATTGATTATGATGCGATTGAAGATTCTCCTTTAAAGAAGTTATCGGATGAATTACCTTTTTCTAGTATGTCTACCCTACGCTTTAAAGGTGTGGATATTCCTGTACGTCGTTTCACAAAAGATGTAACGGATAATGGATGGGCAGGACCAGACCATCCAAAATATGCGACTGCAGAATGGGGAGAAGAAATGTTAGAGGCAACCGCTAACTATATTGTAGAATTTATTAAAGCATTCCAAAGAGTACAGTAAGTTCACATAAAATTCACATTAACTTCAGATACTTTACAGAAACATGTTTTACTATAATAATGATTTTTCATATATCCTTTTGTAAAGCTACTTAACTGA
>CADBUH010000170.1 GCA_902797775.1 uncultured Erysipelotrichaceae bacterium
GATTCGTACCCATGTTGAACTCGCTAATAAAAAGATTTATGATACGAGTCAAGCTCGTCCTATATTAAAAGGTATGGGGACAACTCTTTGTGGTGTCTTAATTACTGAAAAGAGTTGTTTTGTGGTAAATGTAGGAGATAGTCGAGCATATGCCTATTATAAAGATGGATCTTTTAAACAAATAACGGTTGACCATACGTTATTAAATGATATGTTAATGCGTGGTGATATCACAAAAGAAGAAGCGAAGGATTTCCCTCAAAAGAATGTGATTACGAATGCATTAGGGGTATGGGAAAATGTACGTTGTGATATTACAACCCAACCAGACAATATTGAAGGATTCTTATTATGTAGTGATGGGCTTCATGGATATGTTTCTGAAAGAAGAATTAGTACGATTGTAAAAGATACAGAAAGTGCACCATCACGTAGAGTAAGAAAACTGATTAAATGTGCGTTAGATGCAGGCGGATTTGATAACGTAACTGCGATTATTATAGATTTAGAAAGGGAACATCATGAGTAAGAATACAATAGCGAATCGATACGAAGTATTCCAACATATTGGTCAAGGTGGTATGGCTGATGTTTTCCTTGCGATTGATACGATTTTAAATCGTCAAGTTGCGATTAAAATCTTACGTAGTGAATTATGTACAGATGCGATTAGTATTCTTCGCTTTGAAAGAGAAGCACAAGCTGCGACAACGCTATCACATCCAAATATCGTTGAAATCTATGATGTAGGTGAATATAAAGGACATCATTACATCGTCATGGAATATGTACCAGGTAAGACACTAAAGACGATTATTCGAGATCGTGGAGGTCTTATCCTTGAAGAAGCAGTTGATATCGCTAAACAACTTGCTTCAGCTACCCAAGAAGCACATCATCGTGGAATTATCCATCGTGATATTAAACCACAAAATATTATTGTGAAATCAGATGGTTCAATTAAAATCCTTGATTTTGGTATTGCTTTAGCGAAAGGTAGTATGCAAATAACCCAAGCCAATAATGTTATGGGTTCTGTTCATTATTTAGCACCAGAACTTGCGAAGGGAGAACCAGCGACCGTTCAAAGTGATATTTATGCACTTGGTATTGTTTTATATGAAATGTTGACAGGGGATGTACCTTTTAAGGCAGATAATGCTGTCCAAGTTGCGATTATGCAAATGCGTAATACAATTCCTAGTCCTCGTTCTATTAATCCTTCTATTCCTCATTCGGTTGAAAATATTATTTTAAAAGCGACCGCAAAGGATCCAAAACTAAGATATAACTCTTGTACAGAAATGTTAGATGATTTACGAACTTGTTTAAAACCAGAGCGTAGAGATGAACCAAAATTAGTTCTTTCACCTAGTCATATTGATACTGATATCGGTTTTGATGATTTACCAGAAGAAGACACAAAAACACAATTATCGAAAAAACCTACCACAACCGTACGTAAAGAAAACCAAAGGGTTGTGACGCCTGCTGTTCAAAAGAAGCCAAAAGGAAATAAACCATTACTGTTTGTAATGTTCCTCTTATTATTTACTTTATTATCTGCAGGTATCTATTTTGCGGTAACGAGTTTAGGTTTATTTAATCCTGTTTCACGAAATGTTGAAGTTCCAAATTTAATAGGGCTTTCGATTACAGATGCTAGAGATGTATGTGTTGATAATAATCTGGTATTAGATACCAATAATGTATCCTATACGTTAACGGATAATATTGAAAAAGGTAAGATTATAGCGGTTGATCCTTCTGTAGGAACAGAAATTGAAAGAGGATCACGTATAAGCGTTACTGTTTCAAGTGGTATTGGTGTAACAGTTGGAAATTATGTTGGTCGTAATGTTACAGAAGTTGCGACGGAATTAAGTGAATCAACAGATTTTAAAAACCTTAAGGTAACAACCAAAGAAGAAGCACAAGAAGGGGCAATACCAGGACATATTATTCGTCAAGAATTATTGTCTCCAGGAGATCGAGTCAATAAAGATTCTGCCTCTGAAATTGTATTGGTATACGCAAGTTATCCATCCATTATCATTCCACAAGAAATTGACCATATGCCAATTAATGAAGCAGAAGCTCTCTTAAATGGAATGGGTGCGAATGTATTATTTAGTGATTTAGATAAGAGTGGTTTATCGGATGTAGAGATTGCGAATCTAGAAACTGGAGTTGTGATTAAATCAGATCCTGAAATAGGACAAGAATATACACAAAGAGACGACAACTATGTCATTCTTTTCTATTATTAGGAGATCTATGCTAGCGAGAATTATTAAAATCATTTCAAAGAATTATACGGTTCAACTTGAAACAGGTGAAAAAGTTAAAGCTATTTTAATGGGAAAAGTTCGTCTTCAAACAACTCCTGTAGCGGGTGACTTAGTTGAAGTAGACTATAGTAATCAAGAATATACAATTGAAAAGATTTGTCCTCGTACAAATCGTTTAATACGTCCATCGATTGCGAATGTGGATCAAGCCTTAATTGTAATGAGTGTGAAAGATCCTGATTTTTCTTCGACTTTAATTGATCGCTTAAGTATGTTAATTATGCATGCGAATATAAAACCTGTATTAATTATTACGAAGACAGATTTAGGTATTTCTGAAACGATTCAAAAAGAAATTGAAGAATATCAAAATGGTCCAATGGAAGTTTTATTAAATGCGAAAGAAGAATTAGATCCTTCTTTAGCGAAAATACTAAAAGATAAAATATCCGTATTAACAGGACAATCTGGTGCAGGTAAATCTACGTTACTTAATAGTTTAGATCCTACTTTCCATCTTGAAACACAAGAAATCTCAAAAGCACTAGGTAGAGGAAAACATACAACCCGTCATAATGAACTTCATGAAGTGGCAGGGGGATTAGTAGCGGATACACCTGGATTTAGTTCCATTGATTTTGCGCATATAGAAGAAGATGAATTAGATCAATGTGTTATTGATTTTGTGCCATATCTACATCAATGTAAGTTTAATGATTGTAGGCATGATAAAGAACCTGGATGTAAAATAAAAGAAGAAGTAGAAAAGGGGACAATCCCTCAAACAAGATATAAAAACTATTTAGCTGTATTAGAGATGATACAGCAAAGAAAGGAGAAATATGTATGATTGTAGCTCCATCTGTTTTATCTTTAGATTACAGTCGATTAAATGAACAAATGGAAGAAGTAAATGCATCGCAAGCAAAATGGCTTCATTTTGATGTGATGGATGGACACTTCGTCCCTAATTTAACCTTTGGTCCAGATATTTTAAAAGGGTATAAGAAAATTACAGACTTATATTTAGATGCACATCTTATGGTTACAGATCCTACTTTTTTTTCAGATGTCTTTATAGATGCTGGAGCAGACCATATAACTTTTCATTATGAAGTATTTAATAATGTAGAAGAGATTAAAAAACTCGCTCAACATATTCATGAAAGAGGGAAAACCGTTGGATTATCAATTAAACCAAAAACAGATATCAATGTATTAAAAGATTTCTTAAACGATTTTGATTTATTTCTCATTATGTCGGTTGAACCAGGATTTGGTGGACAAGCGTTCATTGAAGAATCTGTAGAGCGTATTAAAACCTTAAGAACTTGGTTAAAGGAAGAAAATTTAACAACTCATATTCAAGTGGATGGGGGTATTAATGCGGAAACTGGTAAGCGTTGTAAAGAGGCTGGAGCAGATGTGTTAGTCGCTGGTTCCTACATCTTTAAACATGATATTAAAGAGGCGGTGGACTCTCTTGTCTAAAGAATGTATTGTCGTGCTTCGTGCACTTCAAGAAATACCCCAAAAAGATTCTTGTGATTATATTGGGGTGGATGAAGGAGCTTTCTATCTTGCACAAAACCATATCCTTATGAAACTAGCGGTTGGAGATTTTGATTCGATTCATCAAGAAGATGAAAACATAATTAAGAAGTATTCTGAAAGTATCATTCATCTTAATCCCATTAAAGATGATTCCGATAGTGAACATACAATTAAAGAATTAATATCCCAAGGCTATGATAAGATTCATGTGTATGGTGGATTAGGAAATCGTATTGACCATGAAGTGGTTAATTTGCGTTTAGCGATGCAATATCCAAATCAAGTATTCTTCTATGATTCTTTTCATAAAATCTATGCTTTAGATAAAGGATTTTATAAGATACAAGAAGACTTTAAATACTTCTCTTTATTTGCGAAAGATAAGGTTGAATTATCGATTAAGGGTACAAAATATGAACTTGATCATAAGGTGATGAGCTATGATGATTTATTTGGTTTATCAAATGAGATTGAAGGGATTGCAGAACTTACAATCTATCAAGGTATACTCTTAGTAATACATAGTAATGATTCTATAAACAAAAAATGATGCTTCGGCATCATTTCTTGTTCTTTATGCAGTTTTTTGTTTTGCTCCTGCTTTGAGGGTTTTCATTGCACGAGCAGATACACGGACTGTTTTAGGCTTTCCATCAACAATCATATGTACTTTTTGTAAGTTAACATTCCACTTACGACGAGTCGCACGTAATGAGTGAGAACGTCTATTACCTGACATTGCTTTTTTACCGGATACGGCACAAACTCTAGGCATTACCAGTACCTCCTTTATAAATATCGCCTCATTAGAGTAACACGGTTCTAATTTAAATGCAAACAAAATCCTTAAAATATTTTAAATAATAATGTTTAATATACTTTTTTGTAGGAAAACTTTATGGTAAAATAACCTTTGTATTTAAGGAGGACGAGCAGCGTGAACGATAAAGAAATCTATGCTTCATTAGAAGTTTCGGATCATGAAGTTCGTATGGTTGTAGGCGAGTTTTTTAATACTCGTTTTAATATCTTAAGAATTGAACGTATTCCTACTGATGGATTATCATACAACGAAATTACAAACGAAGAATCAATTGTAAATGCGATTAAGGAGGCTGCTCATAATGTTAAAAATGCATTGGGTACTTCTGTTAAACGCGTTATTTTAGCAATTCCTTCTTATGATTTAAAAAGAGTACCTCTACAAGTTACAGTACCAATTGAAGGTATTGATGGAAAGATAACGGTACAAGATATTCGTAATGCAATTAAAGAAGCACAAAATATTTCCATTGGAAAAGAGTTTGCATTAGTTCAAACCGTATGTGTTGTCTATACAGTAGATGGTATTTCTGCTAGAAGAATGCCAATTGGGGAAGAAGCAAATGAATTAACCGTTGATGTTGAATTAATCTGTGCAGATCGTCAATTAACATATTCACTTGTTGGATGTGTTGAAAAAGCAGGATTAGAAGTAATGGAAATCTTTGTGGATTCATTTGCGATTGGAACAGAAGCTAGTTTATTTGAACGTTCTGTAAAAGAAACGGTCTTACTTCTAAATGTAGAACGTGAAAGTACAACAATCACACGTTTTGGTAGAGGAAAACTATTAGACGCTACAACAATTCCAATGGGTGTTGGAACTTTTGCGGGTTCAGTTGTAGATGAATATGGTATTAAACGTTCGGTTGCGATTGAAAAGATTAAATATCATATTGATTTGAATAACACAAATAATACAGATAATCCTGTATATGTTTGGACAGAACATAATCAAGAAAAGAAATTTTCTGAAAAAGATTTAATTAACTGTATTGGTCCAAGTGTTTCGAAATGGTTAGTTTCCATTAGTAAATTATGTGCTGGAATCTTGAAAGCAGGGCCAACTACTGTTATTATTACTGGTGAAGGCGGAGAAGTCCAAGGCTTAGACGCACTTCTACAAAGGCAACTAAAATGTGAAGTTAAGAGTTATATTCCTGAAACATTAGGTGGAAGAAGCTCAGAATTAACTACATGTTTAGGGTTGTTTTATGCGTATAAGGATAAACTTCCAATTACTGGATATACAGATAGTAGTTTAGATATGGATTCCTTTTTAAAGGCTGTATCGTATCGTAAAGAGGAAGAAGATCAAGAAGAGACATTTACAGAGAAACTTAGAAAACGTTTCTTAGCAAACAACAAAAAGTAAGAGAGGGAAAAGATTATGTCAGAATTATCGTACAACCAAATTGCTAAGATCAAAGTATTTGGTATCGGTGGAGCTGGTAGCAACGCAGTTAACCGAATGGTACAAGAAGGAGTTCAAGGGGTAGAATTCTATGTTGCAAATACAGATTTGCAAGCTTTAGATGTATCTCCAGTTGCTAACAAAATCCAACTTGGTAAAGAAGGACTAGGTGCTGGTGGTAATCCAGATAATGGTCGTAAAGCTGCTGTAGAAAGTGAAGCAGAAATCAAGAAGAAGATGGAAGGCGCAGATATGGTATTCCTAACTGCTGGTTTAGGTGGTGGAACTGGTACTGGTGCTTCTCCATTATTTGCTAAAATTGCGAAAGAATTAGGTTGTCTAACAGTAGGTATTGTTACAAAACCATTCAGCTTTGAAGGTAAGAAACGTATGATTCAAGCAGAACAAGGTTTAGAACAATTAAAAGAATACGTAGATAGTTTAATTATTATTTCTAATAATAAAGTATTAGAAGTTATTGGTCATATTCCATTTGAAGATGCATTTAAGGAAGCAGATAACATCTTACGTCAAGGTGTTCAAACAATCACGGACTTAATTGCTGTACCTGCAATGATTAACTTAGACTTTGCAGATATTAAGAGTGTTATGGAAGGCCAAGGAAGTGCTTTAATCGGTATTGGTATGGCTTCTGGTGAAAACAAAGCGAAAGATGCTGCTCTAAAAGCGATCCAATCTCCATTACTTGAAGCACAAATTACAGGCGCTAAGAGTGCAATTGTTAACGTTACTGGTGGTCAATCCATGTCTGCATATGATGCACAAGAAGCAGTTGACTATATCCGTCAAGCTGCAGGTAATGATATTGATATTATCTTCGGTGTTGCAATCAATGATAAGATTGGAGAATCCATTATTGTTACTGTAATTGCGACAGGATTTGATTTACCAAAACCATCTATGATTGAAACAGATGGTCCAGCTGCTGAAAAGTCTCCAATTATTACAGGAACACACAGTAGTGGGGTTGTTACAAGTAGAGATGATGATGGATTATCTTTCGGTTCATTAAATTCTAGTGATGACGATGATGATGACGATGATCAATCAATCGTTCCAAATTTCTTCTCTCATAATTAATTTAACTCTTACTTAAAATATTGAAATCCACAGGTAATACTGTGGATTTTTCTTTTTACGATACTTTATTCTATAATAGAACTATGATTTTACTTGGAACGGATATTAATCACACAATACAATTTGATAACTTAAAATTGGACTTTTATCCAATCACGGATTATCGATTAATAAAAAGAGATTTTGAATGTATTGGGTTTTTTTATTGGAAAGAAGAAGGGGAAAATGTATCCTTTTCAGAATTAGTATTTGAGAATTGTTCTTTAAGGAAACAAGAATTCCATCAATATCTAGATTTAGTAAGTGAATTCTTCACAAAGAGAAAAGAGTTTAAACGTATTCTATATCTTGGAAAACTGCATAAGAATTTATTAAATAGTCATTTATATTTCCAAAAAGGAAGTATATATCAAAGAATCATAGAACCATGGAGAGATGTGATTGATAATAGTGCTTTTGATGAAGAAGGGTATATTATCAATCAAGATAAAACAGAAGTCTTACCATTTGGTTTCACCAATTCTAAGCGAGCAGGATGTGGATGGATTGCGGCATATAATTTATTGAAGATTAATCATCGTGAAAAGACGATGAATGAAACCTTTTTTGGATTATCAGAAAATCATATTTTAACAGGGGAAGTTTTTGGACAAAACATCTATCTTTTATATTATTGGCTTAAAAAACAAGGTCTTAGAGTCCATATGACGCATTTAAGCCAAAAAGCATGTATCGAGCAGATGAAGAATAGTTCTTCTGGAATCTTACTCTATTATCATAAGAGGGGTTCTCATTTTACAACTTATAAAAAATTAGAAGATGGTACATTTAAACTTTATAATGCAATCTATGGAAAACAAAATCATATTAGTACAATGGAAGAATTCTTACAAAAACATTCTAGAATTCCTTTGAATTTTCTTATATATATTAAATAATTAAAATATTTGTAATATTTAAAATAGATGGTACAATACTTGTTATGAAAAAATTAGATTATAAGAAAAAGCTTTTTTTATCTTTTCTAATCTGTTTTCTATTTCTAATGCCTATACAAGTATACGCATTAGAACCTAGTTCAATAGAAAGCGATGATGAATACCATTTAGTAGATTTTAGTAGTGGAGAAGTAGATATTGAAACCTATACAACCTTTTTGTATGCACAAAATGGTTTTAATCAACTTCAAGAAGAATACGATAACTTAGGTATTGTCTATAATGGAAAAGTATTACAGGTTGAATATGGTATTGTGATGTTCCATACGAATGAAGCTTGTGATGTAGATATTACCTTTCGAAATGCGATTGATGGATTAGATAACGTTATTAATGGATGCTATGGGATTGATGCAGCCTATATTGGAACGAATGGAAATGGTACAAGTGCTGAATTTGTTCTTTCTGGTGTTCGTGGATGGGTAAATATAGATCAAGTGGATATTCTTCCAATTGAGAATATTGCGGTACGCTTATCGAGTTATATTGTGGACCAAGGAACACTCTACCATGAGATTAAATCAGATATGGTAGATGATAACTATGCAAGTATCATTAATGGTGGAGAAGCTCCTTCTTATTTAGAAGAAGGTAAAACGTACTATAGTTATGATGGCCATTACTTTTATGGAGAAGATCATTTTAAAGAGTTGATTGATGATTATCGTAATGGAACTCATGAGAATAGTATTAATGTAGAGAATCCTCATTATGATTATTATCAATTTATTCCACATCGTACCTTAACAAACGCTGATGTCTTAGATGGGAAGAACTATTTTGAAAATGTGATGGGTCTAGTGCATTCCATTGATCAATTTAATGATGATGATAAAGATGCGATGGATGATACTTTAACACGTTCGCAATACTATGGAATGGAAGATGCTTTCTGGCAATATCAATATGAATATGGTTCAAATGCTTTAATGATGTTAGCGATTAGTGCGAATGAATCAGGATATGGTAGAAGTTCTTTAAGTTTCACTAAGAATAATTTATTTGGCCATGCGGCATATGATACGGATGAAGAAGCAGATGCATCTCGTTATTTGATGGTACAAAATTCCATCTATGCACATGCGAAATACTATATCTCTGGTAGTTATTGTAGTCCATTAAGAGCACAATACCATGGTGGTTTCTTTGGAAATAAATCCGCAGGTATGAATGTGAACTATACCGTAGATCCTTATTGGGGTGAAAAGGCTGCTGCTTTCTATCGTGCTATTGATGAACGTATTGGTAAAGAAGATAAGAATTCCTATACCTTAGGTATTAAAACTTCAGAAGATTCTATTTATGTATATCAATATCCTAAGAGTGGTTCGAAAGTCTTATATGATAGTGGAAAAAACCCTGATATGTCCTTTGTGATTTTAGGTACCATTGAAGAAGAGGATACAACTTGGTATAAAGTTCAATGTGATGCAACCTTAAATGAAGATTCTGCAGTCGATTTATCTTATGAATATGATTTTGCGAATGATATTGGTTATGTACACGCAGATGAATTACAAGTAATTCTTGAAGGTAATGGTAAAGAACATGAATATGTACATGTCACATTTAACGCAAATGGAGGTAAGTTCACAGGAGACCTAGACACCATCTCTTATGCACTTCCTGTAGGTTATTCAGCTTGTGCGACTGCTCCAATTAAAGATCATGCCTTATTTGTAGGATGGGATAAAGAAACTTCGAATATTACTACAGATACAACCTTTATTGCGAACTATAAAGAAGTTGATCATATTGAAATGAGCGAACTACCTCAACAAGATTATGAAGTGAATGACCGTATTAATCTAAAACACGGTAAATTAACGGTATTCTTTAAGGATGGAGAATCTGAAGTTGTGGATTTAAACTCTTCGATGGTATCTGGTTTCTCATTTGAAAAAGATGGGAATCAAGAAGTAACTGTTACATACGCCGGTTGTTCAACAAGTTATCCAATTACCGTAAGTGCACAAAAAGATGAATTACGTACCGAAATTAAATCAGAAATCTTAGATTATATTGATATGTATGGGGAAAAAGAAACGTATACAGATGAAGATGTTTCTAAGATACTTGATTTAAAGAATAAGATTGATGCGAATGTATTACCTTATTTAACCCATGCACAATTACGTAACTTTGATACGATTGTACGTAAAGCGATTAATAATCGTGTACGTTATGTTATTGATAAGAATAGTTTTAATTTAGGAGTATCAGGTTTATCTGTTTCAGCTCCTTTAGGAGATTCCTTAGATAAATCTTCTTTATTTGCGGATACTTATCGTGTTCGTATTTCAGATGGTGTAAATAAGAATGCACAAGAAGCTTTATCCGAAAAAGCGAACTTCTTAGATAATGATATAAAAGAATCCTTTTCGATTGAATTACGTAAGAATTTTGATGAATTTAAATTAGATGGACCAATTCTATTCTCGATTGATAAACCACAAGGTTTCCAAGAAGGAGAAGTCTTTAGTGTTCTATATTATGATGAAGAAGATGGCGATATAGTGAAGTGTTATACCCGTCAAACAGGTAATTCTGTCACCTTTATGGGTAAGGGTGGTGGCTCCTATATGCTTATTTCGAGACGTACATCAAATGAATATGCAGGAAATGACCCAGAAGAAGCAGTAACGGCTTCTACCGAATCCTTTGATTTAGAATGGTTATATGTACGTATTACGATTATATCCATCATTAGTTTAATCTTATTCATTCTCTTATTAGTATTTATCTTTAAGAAGAGAAAGAAGAAAGTCGTAACAAATCGTATTGAGAAAGAAAAAGAAAGAGAAAATGAACCTGAATCAGAAATGAAAAAGGCAATGGATAAATTTGAAACAGAAATGTTAAAGATTGAAGATATCAAACGAGAATCCGATAAATTAGATAAGAAGACATTCAAAAAGAAAAAAGGGTGATACTTTGATTAATAAATATGTAACCTTAGAAGAAATTCAATATGAAGATCAAGAACCATCTAATTCTTTAATAAATAGTATTCGTACAAGAGGGATTGCGATTCCAGTTAAAGTACGTGTAACAGAAGATGGATATCTTTGCGTGGATGGGAATAAACGCTTAAGTGCTTGTAAGAGATTAAGCAGTGAAGATAAAAAATTTAATCGTATTCCAGTCATGATTTTAAATGACTTTTCAAAAGCTGGAAGTGCTTATTGGGGAAATACACAGAATAAACATTAATATGGAACGTTTACAAAAAGTGATTGCTTCTGCGGGTATTACATCACGTAGAAAAGCCGAACAAATGATCTTAGATGGGCGTGTAAAAGTAAATGGAGAAGTCATTACACAGCTGGGTTTTAAAGTATCTTCCAAAGATGAAGTGATGGTAGATGATATTAAAATTAAGAAAGAAGAAAAAGTCTATTATCTATTAAATAAACCTAAAAAATGTGTATGTACGGTAAAAGATGAACATGATCGTACAACGGTTTTAGATTATATGAGTGATGTGAAAGAAAGAATCTTTCCAGTTGGACGTCTCGATTATGATACAACAGGGGTTTTAATATTAACGAATGATGGTGAATTTGCGAACCAAATGATGCATCCTCGTAATCATTTTCCGAAAACCTATCGTGTAACGATTGATGGTTTATTATCCGATGAGGAAGCACATCAATTGCGTAAAGGTATTGAACTAGAAGATGGTTTAACCTTACCTGCTTCGGTTCATATTGAAAAGAGAAATTATAATAAAAATCGTACCATTTTTATGATTACGATTTTTGAAGGTAGAAATCGTGAAATTAAAAGAATGATGGAATACTTTGGCTATGAAGTAATACGATTAAATCGTATTCAATATGGGACTTTAACGGTAAAAGATTTAAGACAAGGAGAATATCGTCGATTACGCTCCTATGAAATCAAAGAATTATTAAAAGAGATTAATAAGAATCAATAAGTATACCATGTGCTTCTAATTCATCACTGGAAGGATCAATATAGATTGTTTGGTAATGATTCAGTTGTACCATTCCTGGTTTTGCACCAGGGATTTTTTTAAGTTCTTTCACTTGTGTATAGTTCACTGGAACACTTGATGAATTTCTTCCTTTCGAATAATAAGCTGCTAAATTAGCTGCGAAACGGATAAGAGGTTCATCTAATTGGTCCGTAGCAATAACCACATGTGCCCCGTGATAGTCCTTAGCGTGAAACCAATAATAATTCTTATGAGCTTTCTTAAAGGTTAAATATTCATTTTGAAGATTATTCTTACCATAATAAATAGTAACCGTATCCGAATATTTAATGGAATGTATGGTAGGTTCAACTTCCTTTTTCTTTACCTTCCGATAAGTCTTTTCTTTTAAATAACCACCTTTAATTAACTCTTGACGTATTTCTGTAGCGGTATGGAAATCGGCTAATTCAAGTTGTTCTAATAAGCCCTCAAAGTATTGTATTTCATTTGTACAGATTGCGATTTGTTCTTGGAGATATTGTTGTCCTTTTTTTAGTTTTGCATATTTTGTATAACACTTTTGGGCATTACGATTTCCATCTATCTTAGGATCTAAAGGAATCTTAACTGGTTTATTTGTTTCATAATCTTCTAAGGTAATGGAATCTTGCCCTTTGGTATCTTTAATTTGGTATGCATAGAGTAAATCTCCATACTTTCTCCACTTATCACAATCCATCGCATTATCATATTCCGATAATAAACGAGGAAGTTTTTGTTTTTGGTGTTTTAATTCTCTTTTTACAATACGAAAGATATCTCCGGATATATCTTTAATACGTTCTTTTTCTTCTTTGTGATAATAAAGGATTTCTAAACCTTCAAATAAAGGATATTGTTTTGTTTTACCAATCGAAGTTAAATCAATACAATGAAAGACTGCTTCATTATTCTGATTCGCAATAAATAAAGAAGTCGATTGTTTAATTTCATTCATGATGTCAGTAAAGGATTGTCCATGGTTTAATCGATATTCTATTTCGGAAGATAGAAAAGGGGAAAACCCTGAAAATTGTGCAGTTAATGGGGTATCTAGATCGATTGTGGTTTCTTTAAAAGGATCCTTCTTCGCTTGCGAAGGGGTAGGTTTAAAAGAAGCACCTGGTTGAATCGTTCTTCGATTGTTTTCAAAAGGAGGAATACGTTTCAAGGCATCAATAATAATATTATCTTCATTTACTAAGATAATATTTGCGTATTTACCCATTAATTCAATATAGAGGGTAAGATGCGTTTCATCTCCAATCATATCGTGTGTTGTGATATTCATCTTACACCAACGATCATATTCAATTTGTTCAATGGATTGAATGATAGAACCTTCAAGATGTTTTCTTAATACCATAATAAAATTACTAGGTTCAAAAGGGGTTGGATAATCTCTTTTCGTTAGTAACATTCGATTATATTGGGAATGGCAAGA
>CADBUH010000171.1 GCA_902797775.1 uncultured Erysipelotrichaceae bacterium
CACAATCTAAATGAAAATACGCACAAAGAAAGGCTGTAACCTCTAGGAATCAGTTTCGATTACCTATTCGTTACAGCCCCTTTTTTTATGTTTCCCCTATTCTATTCGTTATATAATATTTCTAACAGAGGTATTCATATCATATGCTAACAATTTTCGGAAGTAAGATGTGTTCGGATTGTAATGAATTTAAAAAACATCTCGATTTACATAATATTTCTTATACATTCATTGACATCAATGAATCCCTTTCAAATCTTAAACTCTTTTTACAACATAGAGATACAAACCCTCTTTTTGATGATGCAAAGAAGATGAATAAGATAGGTATTCCTGCCTTTATGGAAGAGGATGGCCCACTATCCATTGATTGGGAAACCTATTTAAAAAACCATAATATAGAAATCTTAGAATACAAATCATGTGATTTAGAAAAGAAAGGTTGTTGAAGATGAAAAAATATGTAATGGCTTTAGACCAAGGAACAACAAGTTCACGTGCGATTCTATTTGATGAGAATTGCCACATTGTCGCAATTGCGCAGAAAGAGTTCACACAAATCTTCCCAGAACCAGGTTGGGTAGAACATGACGCAAATGAGATATGGTTATCCATCTTAAGTGTTATGAGTGAAGTAATTATGAAGTCTGGTGTCGCTGCAGAAGAAGTCGCTGCGATTGGTATTACAAACCAAAGAGAATCTTCTGTTCTATGGGATAAAGAAACTGGATTACCTGTTTATCATTCAATTTGTTGGCAATCCCGTCAAAGTGCTTATATCGCAGAAGAATTAAGACAAAAAGGTTACGCAGATACCATTCGTGATAAGACCGGATTACAAGTAGATGCATATTTCTCTGCCACAAAGATTAAATGGTTATTCGATCATGTTGAAGGTGTTAAAGAAAGAGCCGAAAAAGGAGAACTCCTTTTTGGAACGATGGATACTTGGATTGTTTGGAAACTTACAGGTGGTAAAGCTCATGTAACAGACTATTCCAATGCATCTCGTACAATGCTCTATAACATTCATGAGTTGAAATGGGATGAAGAACTTCTCAGTATGTTAGATATTCCTAGTTGTATCTTACCAGAAGTAAAAGATTCTTCTTGTGTTTATGGTCAAACCATTCCTTATCATTTCTTTGGACAAGAAGTTCCAATTAGTGGTATCGCAGGTGACCAACAAGCTGCCCTCTTTGGACAAGGATGTTTCGCTAAAGGTATGGCGAAGAATACCTATGGAACAGGTTGTTTCCTATTAATGAATACAGGTGAAGAACCTGTTAAGAGTAAGAATGGTCTAGTCACTACGTTAGCGTGGGGTCTAAATGGAAAAGTAGAATATGCTTTAGAAGGTTCTATCTTCGTAGCTGGTAGTGCAGTTCAATGGTTAAGAGATGGAATCAAGATTATTGATAGTGCAAAGGATACAGAGGAAATGGCTACCTCTCTTGATTCAAATGAAGGTGTTTACTTAGTTCCTGCTTTTGTTGGATTAGGAACCCCATATTGGGATGATGAAGCACGTGGTGCAATCTTCGGTATCACACGTGGTACTTCTAGAAATACCATTGCACGTGCAACCCTAGAATCCTTAGCTTATCAAACTAGAGATGTCTTAGATGCGATGGAAAAAGATGCAGGTGTATCTCTACAAGGTTTAAAAGTAGATGGTGGTGCTGTCGCAAATAACTTCTTATTACAATTCCAAGCAGATATCTTAAATACCCCTATCATTCGTGGTAAAGTTCTTGAAACGACTGCATTAGGAGCTGCCTTACTTGCAGGTTTAGCTGTAGGTTTCTATAAAGATCGAAATGAAGTAATGAAACATATGGAAGTTGATCGTGAATTCACTCCACAGATGGATGAAAAAGAACGTGAAGCACTTTATGCGGGTTGGCAAAATGCAGTACGTTGTGTAATGGGATATCATAAATAAGAAGCATAAAAAAAGTTCAGTTAACCTATAACTGAACTTTTTATGTGTCTTAATCCCAAAGTACGTCTGGATAAACCCCTGCATCTTTCATCGCTTGAATCTTTTCTACAACAAGTGGTTTATCTTCTTGGTATGTTACTCCAAACCATTGGTCTTCACTCGATAACATCTTTACCTTACATACTTTATCTTTTACTAAGTCTCCAATTGCGGTTGGGATAACATGTTCGCATTTCATAGGATTCTCTTTAATTGCGTCTTTTAAGAAGTTTTCAAAGATTCCTTCTACTTCATCAAAAATCTTAGGTGTAAAGCCCCAGAAGTTCATTGATACTAATGTATCATCTGGTAAGTCTTTCCATTCTCCATTCTCTTCATAAATCGCATGTCCATCTTTATGTGCAATCTTTTGTATTTCAACAATATGACTTAGATATCCATCTTCTTGTTCACAAACACCACGGGTAACGGTTCCATTATCCGTTAATGTATTATTGCAAACATAACCAACCATTCCATAGTGATCATCCTCTACTTCCGTAGTTAAGAAGTTATAAATCTTCTTATAAGCATCTTTTCCATAGAAGTCATCAGCGTTAATAATCGCAAATGGTTCATTCACAACACCCTTACAAGCTAATAATGCATGTGTTGTTCCCCATGGCTTTTCTCTTCCTTCTGGAACTTCAATTCCTTCTGGAATATTCAACATATCTTGATATGCAAAAGCCACTTCCATATGTTTACTTACACGGTCTGTTAAACAAGACTTAAATAATTCTTCATGTTCTCTTTTAATAATTAATACAACCTTTTCAAATCCTGCTTCTTTGGCATCGTAGATTGAAAATTCAATGATTGGTTCGCCATGGTTTCCAACCCCATCAATCTGTTTCATTCCTCCATAACGACTGCCCATTCCCGCAGCTAAAATAACTAATGTAGGTTTTTTCATGATATATCTCCTTATTTATCTTCTTAAATTATAGCAATCTTCAACCTAAACTGCAGTATAATAATTTCATGAAAAAAATTATTTTGGCTAGCCAATCTCCTCGTAGAAAAGAACTCCTAGAAAAATGTGGATATCCTTTTCTTATTGATGTCGCAGATATTGATGAAACAATTAATACAGAAAACGATTTAAAAGAAGAGATACGATTATTATCGATTCGTAAGGCAAAAGAAGTTTTAAAAAGACATGAAGATGCGATTGTGATTGGATCGGATACTATCGTTGTGGTTGATAAAGAAATCTTAGGAAAACCACATTCTGAAGAAGAAGCGAAAGAAATGTTACGAAAGTTATCCAATCATACTCATGAAGTAATTACAGGAATAGCGATTCTAAGTAATAAACGTGAATATAGTAATACAAGTACGAGTTATGTAACCTTTGAAGAATTAAGTGAAGAAGAGATTGATAAATATGTAGAAACGAAGGAACCAATGGATAAAGCAGGTGCTTATGCCATTCAAGGTATCGCTAGTCGCTATATTAAAAATATCAATGGAGACTACTATTCGATTATGGGTTTTCCTGTCTCTATGGTTTATGAAGAATTAAAGAATATTGATTTATATTAGTCTTCTGTTACAATAAAGAGGCGCTATGCCGGTATAGTATAATGGTAATACGCATCCATGGTAAGGATGAACTCGTGGTTCAATTCCGCGTACCGGCACCAGTATTCAAAATAGGCAACCTCCAATTATGGGGGGTTGCCTTTTTATTTTCTACATGTAATAATTTAAGTGCGAGTATGGACAGCAGCAGTGCGCGTACTCGCTTTTTTATTTTTATTTGAATTCTACGATGAGTGAGTAATCTTTTGCGACACTCTTTATAACTGGTGAATATAGTTCCCATACGGTTAAGATTGCGAAACGATCTGCGTTTTCTAAAACCTTTTCATCCGCTAATGTTTCTTCCATCTTCGCTCTTACTCCACTTTGCACTTCCGCAATTTGTTCTGGTGTTAATTTCAATTCACCAAAAGCGAGTAATCCTTTTTGGGTATCTCCAAATTGAATTTGATCTTCTGGAATATTAATCGGTTCTAATTGTGCATGTGGAATACGCATCGTAATGGTTTTATCTTCTTCATTAAATGCGATATCCGATTTACTGAGTTTACTTAAATCAACTGTATAGACGGCAGTTCCATTGTAGGTAATAAGTTTCGTCTTTGTAAGAACACTCCAATTAAATAAACCTGTATCTGTAATCGTAGCGACATCTTTTACTTCTTGTGAGAAGACTTCAATTTTCTTTAGTTGTGTAGAATCTCCTAGGATTGCATCTTCAAAATCAGCTGCGGTATACCCTAAGAAACCATCATTCTCTAATGTCATATCATGATCTGCGACTGGTTCATCTAATCTGAAAAAGTCTCTAAATTTCTCATTGACTGCAGATATTCTTGAGAAAATCATAAAAGCAATTAGTCCAATAACAGCTGCTGTCATTAAGGCTGTAATTAAACTACTCTTAAGATTTCCCTTTGCGACACCTTTACTCGCCGCTTTTTCTACTTCTTTTAGAAAGTCTTTATCGTTATATTTCTTTTCTGTCATAGCCATAGACCTCCTTAATTCCATTATAGCATTCTTAAACTTTTTTCTATTGCCTTGGTGTAGTACAGATGATACACTTAATACAGATAGTACAGATTGGAGGCGATACATGTGTTCTTACTTAATCTGCAAAGTAAAGTAGCGATATATGAACAAATCAAAACCCAAATACTGCGCTTTATTGAAGCAGGTGTCCTCAATTCTGGGGATCGCTTACCCTCTGTTCGCCAACTCGCACAAGAAAACGGCATTAATCCGAATACAGTAGCGAAGGCTTATGCAGAGCTTGAGAAGACAGGATACGTTTATAACGTACCTAAGAAAGGTGTCTATGTGGCTGAAATTGATATTTCTTCTTCAAAAGAGTCACAACTTCTTACTGTTTTAAAACCGTTAAAAGAGAATGGTACAACGAAACAAGAACTCTTAGACGCCATTGAAACTCTATATAAGGAGGTAGTGTAATATGCTGAAAATAGAGCATCTCTATAAAAACTTTGGGGAAACCGAAGTCCTAAAAGATTTAAATCTTGAAGTAAATGAAGGTTCTATCTTTGGACTTGTGGGAATTAATGGAGCAGGTAAAAGTACCTTATTACGATTAATTGCGGGTGTGTATGAGCCAGATAAAGGATCTATCCTATTAAGCGGTTCAGATACCTATCATGATGAGAAAATACGTACAGAGATCGCATTTGTTTCCGATGAACAATATTATCCAATTGGAAGTACGATTGAATCTGTCAAACAACTTTATGAAACACTTTATGATTTTGATGAAGGTGCTTATCAAAAATACCTTAAGATGTTTGATTTAGAACCTAAGATGTCGATCACAAACTTATCCAAAGGTATGAAACGTAGAGTATCCCTACTCTTTGCGTTATCTACCTATCCTAAATTAATACTATTGGATGAAGCATATGATGGATTAGAACCTTTAGCACGCTTACGTTTTAAACAAGCCCTAACCGATCTAATTGAAGACCAACAAGTTTCGGTTATTATCTCTAGTCATAATTTAAAAGAATTAGAAGATATCTGTGATTCTTTTGGAATCTTAGAAGATGGAA
>CADBUH010000172.1 GCA_902797775.1 uncultured Erysipelotrichaceae bacterium
CGTAGTATTCTTCATACTCATCATAGTCAATGTCATATTGACTTTCTTCTTCTTCCATTTGTTGACGTTCGATTTCTTCTAATTCTTCTTCTGTGTATACAGGTTTAAAGGAAGAATTATCTAAATCTTTACGAATTTGTTGTTCGAGAACTTTATTACGAACTTTGATATCATCATCGTCCCCCTTACGCTTTTTACGCTTAGGTTTCTCTTGTTCTTTTGGTTTTGAAGTATCTGCGAATTTTTCAAAGGCAGAAACATAATCGTTTTTCTTCGCAACTGCTTCTAAATCTACTTTTTGTCTCTTTGTCTTTGCCTTTGGTTCTTCTTCAACAACTTCTTCAACAACCTCAGGTTCTTCAACTTCAACGACTTCTTCTTTAATTTCTTCTACTGGAGTTTCTACTACTTCTTCAGCTACTTCTTGAACAGGTTCCGTTGTCATAGCCATTTCCGTACGAATCTTCTCCGTAACATTTTCTTGCATTTCTTCAGGAATTAAATCATCTGGTTCATCAACACGTAGTTTTTCAACCTTTTCTCTCGCAAGTACTTGTGCAGCTTGTAGACGTTTTTCTTCTGCTTCTCTCGCTTCTCTTTCAAGTCTTTCCGCAGCGAGACGTTCTTGTTCTGCAAGCATTTCTTGACGTTGAATCTCTGCTTTTTCAAGAAGTTCATCATAATTAACACCTGCTTCAATGAGTTCTTCTTTTGTCTTAATATCAATCTTACGTTTACATAATTTAACCGCAAGACGTGCATTTTTACCTTTACGTCCAATCGCTAGAGATAATTGATCTTCATCAACAATCGCTAATAAAGAATCCTCTTCTTCTCCAGGTAGTACAGCGACTACTTCTGCAGGCGCTAATGCATTCTTAACGAGTTGTGTAATATCATCACTCCATAAGAAGATATCAATCTTTTCACCATGTAAACCATCAATGATGTCTTGTACACGTGCACCACGATGTCCAATACATGCACCAATAGGGTCTACTTCTTCATTGTGACTTAATACAGCCATCTTTGTACGTTCACCCGCATCACGTGCAATCGCTTTAATTTCAACTGTTCCATTAAAGATTTCTGGAACTTCATTTTCAAACATGCGCTTTACTAACATCGCACTCGCACGCGATACAACAACTTGTGATCCCTTTGTCTCTTTATCAACAGACGTAATCACAACACGAATACGTTCACCTTCTTTAAGAACTTCATTAGGAATTTGTTCACTCTTAGGAAGCATCGCAACTGTTTTACCTAATTCAACAAGTGCGAACTTTTCTTTGACAGAGTGTACAACCCCAAGAACCATTTCATGAAGTTGTGTCTTATATTCTTCATAGACAACAGATTTTTCAGCTTCTTTAATCTTTTGACGAAGTAAGTTTTTCGCTAATGTAGCACTGGCACGTGAAAATCCAGGAAATTCTACTTGACGACGAATCGTTCCACCAATAACAGCGTTTTTATCTTCTAATAATGCATCTTCTAAAGAAACTTGTAGTTCATCATCTTCGACTTCTTCCACTACATCATAAACTTGGTATAAGTCAATTGTTTTAGACTTATGATTAATTTCCGCTTCAACATTGATGTCTGGCATTGAATTATCAATGGTTACTTCTTTACGATATGCACGACATACCGCATCTTTTAATGCTTCTAATACGACATCTTCAGGAATACGTCTTGTATCCTCAATATCGAGAAGTGCTTGCATTATTTCCTTATACTTGATTTTCATTGTTTTACTCCTTTAAATCTTCACTGCGTATCGAATATAATCGATTTCTTCTTCTTGAAATTGTAATTTTCGTTGAGCTGCTTTATCACGATACGTTATTTCATAACTTCCATCTTCTAACACACTCAACTCGCCGATAACTTCTGTTTTCTTATTGATTGCTTTTTTAAAGCGAACATAAACATAAGGATCTTTAACTTCTTTTAATTCTTCTAGATCTTTAATTTCACGTTCTGCTCCAGGGCTACATACATCTAGTGTATAAGCACTATCTGTATCATCTTCTTCATCTAGGATTGTGGATAAGCGTTCACTCACAAGAGCACACGTATCTAAATCAATCGTCCCATCTCTTTTTGTAATGGAAACTTCTAAGGTAAGATTCTTTCCACTTCCATGCCAACTTAAATCATAAAGTTTAACATCACATTCATCCAATATTGGTACAAATAATTCTTTTAGTTTTTCAACCGATTTCATAGCCCTCCATAAATGAAGGAGTGCTTTCGCACTCCTTAGTTAAATTCTACTTTAAAAATATAATATAAATTAAAATACTATGCAATAGGAAACACTAAAATAATGAAATTTGATTGGTTTCTTGTAACCCCTCTAAACATCCATATAAATCAAGTTTCTTTAACAGTGAAGCCGATAATTGGGTACGCTTTGTGATATCTTCTTTTGAGATGAAGGCACTCTCTTCACGCGCACTCACAATACTACGTGCTACGTTTTGTCCTAATCCATCAATTACCACAAATGGAGGTATTAATCGTTTTGGATTATTCTTATCAATCGTAAACTCTGTCGCTTTTGATTGATATAAATCGACCATTCCAATTTCAAATCCTCTCGCATATAGTTCTTCACATACTTCTAATGTATCCACAAGAGCTTTTTCTTTATTGGTTGGACCATCCCCAGAATAATCACTACTACTCTTAAGTTCAATATCATTCATACGTTGACGAATGGTTTCTAACCCTTTGGTCATCGTTTCAATCTCATAGGCATCACAGCGTAAGGAGAGATATTGAATATAATAATTTAATGGTTCATGAACTTTATACCACGCAATACGTATCGCCATCTGTACATACGCCACCGCATGTGCTTTAGGGAACATATATTTAATCTTCTTACAAGAATCAATATACCAACTAGGAACGTTATGTTCTTTCATGATGGTTTCTTGTTTTTCCGTTAAACCTTTTCCTTTACGTACCGATTCCATAATCGTAAATGCATCTAAAGGTTCTAATTGTTTCCCTAATAAATACGTCATAATATCATCACGACATCCAATGACATCCGAAATACCTAAGCCATTATGAACTAATACTTGTGCATTTCCTGCCCATACATCCGTTCCATGTGATAATCCTGAAATAATAACGAAATCCGAGAATTTCTTAGGACGCGTCTCTTCCAGAATACGACGTGTAATCTTCGTTCCAAATTCAGGTAATCCAAGAGCACCCGTTTCTTTATGATAGATTCTAGGATCTGCATTTAAAGCACGATCACTATAGAATAAACTTAACGCATCTGGATCATTCATAGGAATCGATAATGGATTGGTCTTCGAAATATTCGTTAATAAACGCATCGCTGTAGGATCAACATGTCCTAAGATATCAAACTTCAAGACATTATCATGAATATCATGGAAGTCATAATGGGTCGTTTTCCATTCTGAGTTTGGATTATTCGCAGGATATTGAACAGGAGTAAAGTCTTCTGCTTCATATCCTTCTGGAATGATGATAATACCACCTGGGTGTTGTCCAGTAGTACGTTTTACATCACGACATCCATTTGCGAGATATTCACGCATCGCACGTGACATATTTGTGATACCCATCTGTTCACAATAGCCACTCACATATCCATACGCTGTCTTTTCAGCGACACCACCAATCGTACCAGCTCGATATGCATGCGTTTCCCCAAATACTTCTTTAATAAACGCATGGGCTTTCGCTTGGTATTCATTCGAGAAGTTTAAATCAATATCTGGTACTTTATCCGCATCAAAGCCTAAGAAGGTTTGGAATGGAATACTTTGTCCATCTCCCTTCATCGTTCCATGACAATGTGGACATTCTTTATCTGGTAAATCAAATCCAGATTTAATCTCTGCATCTTCAATCCATTCACTATAATGACAATTTGGACATAAATAATGAGGTTGAAGTGGATTAACTTCAGTAATTCCAGCCATCGTTGCGGTAAAGGATGAACCTACTGAACCACGAGATCCAACCACATAGCCATCATCATTTGAACGTTTCACGAGTAAGTGCGCAATATAATAGTGCACTCCATATCCATTTTTAATAATATTATCGAGTTCTTGGTTTAATCGATCACTGACAATCTTAGGGATTTCACCATTAAATTCATATAATTCTTTGGCACGATTATTACAAATCTCACGTAATTTATCATCGGATCCTTCAATGATTGGTGGGAAGACACCAGATGGGACTGGCGCTACTTCTTCTAAGGATTCAAATATCTTTTTCGGATTTTCAATCACGATTTCATGAATTAAATCTTCATCTTCTAAATAAGAGAATTGTTGTTTCATTTCATCTGTTAGATAGAGATGTTGGTCAGGATTCTTCGTACGATGACGTAATATTTCATTACGAATATAAAGTGGATGATAAACACCACCAACCCCTTGGTTCATAATATAAACATCACGGAAAATCTTTTCCTCTTTCTTACAATAATGCGCATCACTTGTCGCACAAACAGGTTTTCCTAACTTCTTAGCACACGCAATAATACGTTTTTGAACTTCTTTAATCCGTTCCATATTAGGCACATTCCCTAATGCTACATAGGTTGTATAACACGCAGGTGGTTGCAGTTCTACATAGTCATACCAGGCCATCGCTTTTTCAAGACGTTCCTCATTACTATTGCACGCAAGTTCCCAAATCTCATTATTTTGACATGAGGTTCCTAATAGTAAGTTCTCTCTATGTTTTTCTAAATCCGACCTCAAAACCCTAGGTTCAGCAGGTACTTCACCACTTTCACTCTTTGAAGATTTACCTGTAACCACTAAGGTATCTGTATTCGATTTTGAAACAAGTTTATATAACGTTTTTAAACCTTCATGGTTCTTTACAAGAACTGTTGTATGAGATCGACGAACTTTCTTAAAGGCATTGAAATCTTGAACTTTGGTTTGTAAGTCTTGGATGGTTAATGCACCTTTTGTTTTCGCATCTTTCATTAAACATAAGAATACACTTGATAAAGTTTCCGCATCATAATCTGCACGGTGCGCTACTTCTTCATCATAGGTAATACGATAGTTTCTTGCGATATTTCCTAAACGGAAAACATGACGATCAGGTAGAATCGCACGTGATAAATCTAAGGTATCAATAACCGTATTAAAGATTGGCTCTTTCCCACAACGCTTTAATTCTTCATTAAAGAAGTAATAGTCAAATGAAGCATTATGAGCGACAAGAACACTATCGCCAATAAACTCTACTAATTCATCTGCGACTTCCGCAAATACCTTCGCATCTTTTACCATTTCATTTGTGATATTTGTTTTTTGGATGATATTCGCAGGAATCGATACAGGAGGTTTGATAAACATCTGTTTACGATCAATAACCACATTATTTTTAAGCTTTACAGCACCAAATTCAATAATATGGTCATAGTAACAAGATAAACCGGTTGTTTCTAAGTCGAAACAAACATATTCTGCATCATTTAAGTCTTCATCACTCGGATTATAGACAATACTTAATTGATCCTCTGCGACATTCATTTCACATCCTAAACCAAGTTTAAAAGGATGTTCTGGATCTTTCTTCGCTAATTTTTTTGCGACATTATAAGCTTTTACAAAGGATTGAACATCACTATGATCGGTTATGACAATTCCTTCATGTCCAAGATTATAAGCATAATTCACAACCTCTTCTCCTGAACATATCCCATCCATTTCAGACATTTTGGTATGCATATGAAGTTCAACACGCTTTTCTTTCGCATTATCTACGATTACTTCAGGTTCATATTCTTCTAATTTATTAACGGTTAACGTTAATTCATTGGAATAATTATCCATCGCAATACTTCCATAAAAATGCGCATGAATACCCGCTTTTAATTTCATGATTTCTTCTGCAGAGACATTTTTATTAGAGAAACGTTTCGCACTAATTGCATCTGTACCATCAAAAATTGTAAGAATTTGAATGACACTATTCTTATTTTTATTTTCACGATTATCTACGGAACATACTTCACCAGAGATAATCACATTGCGCATTGGTCCACTAACATCCACTAGTTTTACATCTTCATAACTATTATGGTACCGATTCGTACGTTCTTTATTTCCTTCTGGTTGAACATCTTTCTTAGGTGGAATCGGAATATTCACTTCTTCAATTTCAACCATTTCTGTAATATGGTTTTTACATTGTAACTCGATATGTGTATATCCATATTTTTGAAGTTCATCTTTTAATAGAACTAATTTATCTTCTGCATCATTAACTTCCGCTTCATTACCAAATAAAAAAGTCACTACACCATTTTCATATTGCACAAGTCCATTATGAAATACATTAAGTCTAGGACGTTTCTTAATGGTTTCATTTAAATATTTTTGAAATTCAATTTCATCAAATGTTTCATCATCCGTATGAATAAAAAGACGAACTTTTGTGTTCAATACTTGTGAAAATTGTTTCCTTATTAACAAATATTCTTTAAAGGATAACACTGAATCTGTCTTCAATGTTACAATCACATAGTTCTTTTCCCGATAATAGTCGACTTTTTCAATCACAGAATTAGAAAAAACGCTATTCTCATTGCTTTCATCGGTTTTTAAAATATCATGCAAACGTATTGTCATACTCTTCAAACTCGATGAAATTGTATCACAAAATATAAATTAGTAATGTCTTGACTTATATTTTTGTTTTTGCTTAATCAAAAAAAGCATATTCCAATCAAGGAATATGCCATATTTCTTATTTTAGTAAGCCTTTTAAGAACTTTCTAGCTTGTCGAATACCCATATTTAGAAGCTCATTTTCAACTTTACGTTGTGCTTTCGCAGACATCTTTTCACTCCAAGATTTCTCATTCTTTTTCTTAGCTTCTGCCTTAGCTGCTTCTTTCTCTAGGCGTTCTGCTTCTTCTGCCTCTTCTTTAGCTCGCACTTCGTTTTCACGAATTTCATCGATATTCTCATAGGCACTCTCTGGATCAATTTCTCTTTCATACTTTCCATAGATGGAATCCGTCTCAATCGCCAACATAATTCGATCTTGATTAGCGATTACCATACTTGATTTAGGAGGTAGAATCTTTGTCTTTTCTACAATGGTAGGAGCTCCATCTTCTCCTAATACCGATACAAGTGCAGTACCTGTTTTCATATTTGATATTAAATCAACAACATCTAATTCTGGATTCTCACGGAACGATTCCGCAGCTAATTTCGCAGATTTAATCTCTGCAGGTGTATATGCACGTAGAGAGTGTTGAATACGGTTTGAAAGTTGAGATAGTACAGAGCTAGGTAAATCAGTAGGAATTTGTGTAATAAAGAAGATACCAATCCCTTTTGAACGAGCAAGTTTTACAACTTGATCAATCTTTTCTAATAATTGACGTGGTGCATCCTTAAACAATAAGTGTGCTTCATCAAAGAAGAATACAACCTTAGGTTTATCTAAGTCACCTACTTCAGGTAATTTTTCATAAATCTCAGATAGCATCCAGAATAAGAAGGTTGAATAGAGAAGTGGATGATTAAATAATTCTTCACATTCAATCATATTCATGACACCTAAGCCACCTTCTGTAGTGAGCCAATCTTCAATATCAAGTGCAGGCATTCCAAAGAATTTCTCTCCACCTTCACTTTCAAGTTCTAAGAGACGTCTTTGAATCGCACCAACAGATTGTTTCGTAACATTTCCATATTTTAAAGTAAATTCTTTCGCATGTTCTCCAACATAAGATGCCATCGCTTGAAGATCTTTTAGGTCAATAATATCAAGTTCCATATCTTTCGCTACTTTGAAAATGATATTCATGATGCCTTGTTGGGCTTCGGTTAAATCTAAAATACGACTAATTAATAAAGGTCCCATCTCTTGTAGCATAGAGCGTACAGGATGTCCTTGGGTTTGATAGACATCAAAGAAATGTACAGGATATTTACGAACTTCATAATCTTTGATTCCCATAGAATCAAGACGTTCTTGAATCCCTTCTTGATCTCCAGGAACAATCATTCCTGTTAAATCCCCTTTGACATCCGCAATTACGGTTGGAACACCTAATTCCGATAAAGATTCCGCAATTACTTTTAAAGTAACTGTCTTACCAGTACCGGTCGCACCCGCAATTAAACCATGACGATTTAATTTACTTGGTAAAAGATAAATCTCTTTTTCTTCCGCTTTTCCAATCAAAATTTTTTCATCCACAATCATACGTATTCTCCCTTATCGTACTAATTTTTGAAATGCATCTTTCGCCGCATTTTGTTCTGCTTGTTTTTTACTTGTTCCTTTACCAGTTCCCATAATTAGACCATCAACGAGCACATTCATCACAAACGTTGGTGCATTCGCTGGTCCACTTTCTTCAATGAGTTCATAATGTACCGTTCTACGATCATCTGCTTGAACATATTCTTGAAGTTTTGTTTTATAATCCAAGATTACTTCTACTTCATCTGGATGAGATAGATATGGTTTCATAACTTTCTCTAATAAAATATTAACACTCTCCATCCCACTATCGAGGTAAAGTGCACCAAGAAGTGCTTCAAACATATCCGCAAGAATCGCATCTTTATCACGTCCTCCTGTCTTTTCTTCACCACTTCCTAGTTTTAAATAGACAGGTAATCCTAAATTACGCGCATACATCGCTAAAGCTTTTTCACATACTAATTGCGCTCTTAGACGTGTCATCTTTCCTTCATTTAAAGCTGGTTTCAACTGATAGATATGTGTACTACTCCATAGTTGTAATACGGCATCTCCCATAAATTCTAAGCGTTCATTATCAATCATTCCTTTATGCTCATTCGCATAAGAAGAATGAAGAAAAGCCGTTTCTATTAAAGTTGGATCCTTTACTTCGATATGTTCATTTTTTAACCATTCTATGATTGTCACAATACTTCCTCTAATCTACATAACTAATATTATGTTTATTCTTATTCTTTATTTTCTCAATCATCCAGGCATTTTCATCAATTTCTGGATGTTCAAAGATTTCTTTGGCATCTTTTTTCGCGGTTTCAATCATCTTTGTATCTTCTACAATATTCCCTAAAATAAAGTCTGGAACACCACTTTGCCTTGTTCCTAGTATATCACCAGGGCCTCTTAAACGTAAATCCTGGTAAGAGATCTCAAACCCATTCGTTGTCTTCTCTAATATTTCTAATCGTTCTAAAGAATTCTCATCCATTGAATCGGTTAATAACCAACAATATCCTTGCGAAGGACCTCTTTGTATGCGACCTCTCAGTTGATGGATTTGAGACATTCCAAAGCGATCTGCATCATAGATAATCATACCTGTCGCATTGACCACATTGACACCGACCTCTACTACCGTAGTGCTCACAAGTACTTGAATCTCATTCTTCTCAAACTTCTTCATTACCAAAGACTTTTCTTCACTAGATAATCTTCCATGCAATACACCTACTTTTCCAACCTCTTTAAATAACTTAGAAAGTGTATTCGCTGTATCAATTACATTACGTGCTTCATAATCTTCACTCTCTTCTACTGCAGCACAAATCACATATAATTGTCTTCCTGACTTTAGTAAATCGAATACATCATTTAATACAGAACGAAAACTATTTTCTTTTATTAATTTTGTGATGACTTGTTTACGACCTACAGGCATTGTTTCAATCGTACTAATATCCATATCTCCATATAAGGTAGAAGCTAAAGTTCTAGGAATAGGTGTCGCACTCATCAATAAGAAATCAACTTTTTCTCCCTTTTCTCTTAATGCACGTCTTTGTTCAACCCCAAAACGTTGTTGTTCATCCACCACCACAAATCCTAAATTATGATAGAAAACACCTTCTTGGATAATACTATGGGTTCCAACTAAGATATCGATTTCACCTTTCTCAAGTGCTTTTAAAACTCTTCCTTTTTCATCATTCTTTTCACCAGAATAAAGTAAACCAATCTTAATATTCACATCCTTAAAGATTTCTTTTAAAGATGCATAATGTTGTCTTGCAAGGATTTCGGTAGGTGCTAAAAAAGCACTTTGATAGCCTGCTAAGAATGTCGCATAAAGCCCCATCGCAGCTACAAGTGTCTTACCACATCCTACATCCCCTTGAACTATCCGATACATCGGTTTATTACTACTTAAATCTTTTAGGATATCTTGAATGGCTTTTACTTGATCTTCGGTTGGTGTAAACTCCATATTTCCTAATAAAGTATCAATCGCTTTTGTATCAAACCTTTTTGGTTCTTTAATTAAATCCTCTCCATTTTGAGAACGCATATATTGAATTGATAAAAAGAATTGTAAGAATTCTTCATACTTAAGTGTTCGTATACCTCTTTGAACTTCTTCTTTCGATTCAGGAAAATGAACTTTTCTTAATGCATCTTTATGATGTTCTAATTGGTATTTATCAAGAAAAGAATATGGAACTTCTTCTTGGATTTCATTTAAACTATTTTGATAAACTTTTTTAATACTATCTCGTATTGTCTTTTGTTTCATATCCTTTTTTAAAGAATAGACTGGTGTAATCTTAGGAATATCGTTTAATGGTTTTGCGACATAAGATATCGCTGTAATATTATCTTTTCCCATATAGATACCAGAGATAGTCACTTTATCTTCAATTTGAAGTTGTTTCGCCCATGGACGATTAAATAAGGAGATATGAAAAACACGATCATAGGCCATTACATCAAACCGTATAACCGATTTCTTACGACCAAACCGATATAAACTTGGTACCTTAACAACAACCCCTTCAATCGTTACTTTATCTTTCACCTTCCAATTCGCATAAGGTGTTTCTTCCATAATTTCATAACGAAAAGGATAATAAGATAATACTTCTTTACTATTGTTTAAACCTAATGCAGTAAGTGTCTTATATTGTAAAGGAGTCAGTTTTAAACTTTTTTCTGTTAAATCCATATATAAAATTATAACAAAAATCCTCCTTTCGGAGGACTTTCTCATTGGATTATTCAATTCCTATAATGAAACTATAGACAGGTTGTTTTCCTTCTTGGATATCAACATCCGCATCAAAGTTATCTTCAATATAAGCTTGGACTTTTTTGATTTCTTCTTCGGTTGCATCTTCTCCACAAATTAAGGTAATAATTTCAGAATCTTCATCCATCATTTGTGTTATTAGTTCACATGTTGCATCTACTTTATTACGGTTTGTAAGAATAATATCTTTATTGAAGATTCCCATGTAATCTCCCTCTTTGATTTCTCTACCATCAACCGTAGTATCTTTAATCGCAAAGGTAACTTGTCCAGTCTTTACATTCGAAATCGCTTCTAACATATTCGCTTTATTGTCTTCAACAGAATCATCTGGATTGAATGCGATACAAGCCGATAATCCTTGTGGAATACTAACTGTTTCAATGACTTGAACATCTTTCCCATCAATTACAGAAGCAGCTTGTTTTGCAGCCATGACGATATTGGAGTTATTTGGGAAGATAAAGATATGTTTCGCATTAACTTTATTAATCGCTTCTACAAAGTCTTCGGTAGAAGGGTTCATGGTTTGTCCACCCGATACAACAATATCCGAACGATATTCTGTAAAGAGTTGTTTTAGACCTTCCCCTGCTGCGACACTAATGATTCCATATTCTTTTTCTTCTTGAACTTCTTCAACCTCTTCTTCAATAATCGAAGGCGTTTGTTCTTCTTGCATATTTTCAACTTTTAATTTGATGAAATCACCAAAGCGTTGTCCTAGATTTAATACTTCACCAGGTGTCATTGTATTACAGCGAACTTTCACAATATCATCTTTCGTAATTAAAGTGATATTTTCACCTAGTTTACTTAAAGAGGAACGGAATTTATCTTCTTTATAAAGATGGGTTCCTTGTTCCGATAATTTAAGAATTAGTTCTGTACAATATCCACTCTTAGTGAGTTCTTCCTTTTGACTTCCTACAACCCCATCCGTTTCCGTAATAGGATTTCCTTGTAGGTATGCTTTGAAGCCATCAAATACTGCTACTAAACCACTACCACCAGAATCCACAACACGTGCTTCTTTTAAGATAGGCAATAATTCAGGTGTACGATCTAAAGACTCTTTCGCTTCTTTACATAAGACATCAATGTATTCTTCAAAGGTTTGAATATCTCCTTTTTCAACAAATACATTTGCGTAATCCGTACTTTCTCTTACAACCGTTAAAATGGTTCCTTCAACTGGTCTCATGACTGCTTTATAGGCTAGTTTTGCACCATTCAACATCGCTTCTGAGAAAGCTTTCACATCCATTTCTTCTTGTTCACCAACGGATTGATAGAACCCACGGAAGATTTGTGAAAGTATAACACCACTATTACCACGTGCACCCATTAATAAACCACGAGATAAAGTTTTCGCAACAATTGTAAGATTCTCACTTCCTGCTTTACGAACTTCTGCTACCCCGTTCTTAAAGGTTAAATTCATATTTGTACCTGTATCCCCATCAGGTACTGGGAATACATTTAATGCATCTACTTCTTTTCTTAAGTTATTCAGATTATTACAGCCACTCTCTAACATGCCTCTGAATATCTTGCCATTAATCTTGTCCATGTACATTTTTCTCCTTAATTAATAACACGGACGCCTTGCACAAAGACATTTACAGCCGCAATTTCTTCAGAGAGTGATTTTTCTAATATATATTTAACTTTCTTTTGCGCTTCTGATACTACTTCTGAGATCTTAACTCCAAAGCTAACAATAATATATAAATCGATTTCAAGGCCAGCTTCTGTTCTACGAACAACTACTCCTTTTGAAAAGTTTTCTTTCTTTAATAGTTCAGCCCATCCATCTTTTAATACTTTTTGCGAAGCCATACCTACAACGCCATAGCATTCTGTGATAACTCCACCTGCTAATGAAGCTACTGCTTCTGTTGTAACATTAATATTTCCATAGTTTGTTTTCTTTTCAACTGTCATATTGTAACCTCACTATAATAATGCTTATTATACCAAAATACACCTAGAACTCCAACCTAGCCTTCTTCTGTCGTAGGCTCTTCTGTAGGTTCAACAATCTCATCGGTTGGTTCTTCGTCTTTCTTCTCTTCGTCTTTCTTTTCTTCTTCTGGAATCTCTAGTTTACCTGTTGCGTAATATCCTTTTAGATAGTGATCTAAGAAATCTTCATCCACAATATCTTCAACATTTTGATCAATTGGAATCACAATCTTATTTCCTTCATCATCTAAATAGAAGTTTCCATATTCATCATGATAGAAATGTTTCACTGCACGATCTCCATACTTATTAATGAGATAATCACCATTTTCATCTGTCCAATATTCATGTTCAACAGGAACTTCATCCCATGGACAAGCTCTTGCCCCTACAACTCTTTCATTCGCATCCGCATAGATACATGCGTTTTTATCCTTTAAACGTACATACATATCATGGTAGTAATTAATCGAATCAATCAGATAATAGTTCGTAAAGAAGTATCCACCTTCACGCATCTGAATCATCATCACTTCATCATCATAATCTAGACTGTATTGTCTTACTTCTGTAATCTCTTCTAAGATCTTCTTATCAATCGAAGCTAACGCTTTAATTAATTGTTGAGTTTGTTCTTCTTCCACAAATCCATCAATAAAAGGAAGCCGAGAGATCATCCCCATCTTTTCACTTGTCAATTCAACTTTATTCCCATTTTCTAATAGAATAACTGGCCCTTTTTCTTCATAGCGATAGCCTACAGGTTGTTCTTCTTCAACCACAATTTGAACCACATTCTCAGGTAATAAACGAACACTCGCATTTTTAATTTGTGGATCTTGTTTAATCTTATTTGCGGTCATACCAGGAAAAACCAAAAAGTAACGGGAAGAATAATTAACACCTGATAGTTTTTCAATATATCCCTTATCTAAATAATTATTTCCTACAACCGATAAAGCTTTTACTTTACTAGAAGGTAAAAGAAAATAAGATACCACTAATAAAATAACCGATAAAACAATCGCATAAGAAAATAAAGAAGAAACAGAATTATGAAAAGCAGTATTGATACGTTTCACTTCTCTTTCATGTAGAAGTTTATCAACCGCATCCTTACTACCTTTTATCTCATCAATTTTTTGAGGTTCATTTACCAATTAAATTTCTCCACTTCTAAATATAAATCCACATCATATTTTTCTTTTACATTCTTTTGAATCTCTTCAATCAGTTTTAAGAAATCTTCTGCTTTCGCATTTCCATTATTAATGAGGAAGTTTACATGTTTTTCGGATACTTTCGCATCTCCAATACATTTTCCTCGATATCCAATCCCTTCAATTAGCTTCCAAGCAGGAATCTCTTCTGGATTACGGAAAACACTTCCTGCAGAAGGTTTATCTAAAGGTTGTGAATCATATCGTCTTTGTCTACGATTTTCCATTAATTCACGTATTTCTTGTTCATCCCCTTTTGTTAATTTCATTTCAACGGCTAGGATGATCCAATCTGGATGTTGTTGGAAGATACTTTTACGATATTCAAATTTACATTCTTCCTTATTTAACCAAACAATTTCACCATCAATAAAAACACATACTCTATGTATCACATCATGCATAGAACTCTTATAAGCTCCCGCATTCATATATGTTACACCACCTACAGTCGCAGGAATACCACTCGCAAATTCTAAACCAGATAAAGAGCGTTTCATCGCTTCATGTGATAAAGCAATAATGGAACACCCTGCTTCTGCGACTAAGAGTTCATCCTTAAAATAATAATGGTTAAAATGACGATCTAAGCGTAATATGATTCCTTCAAAGACACCATCTGAACAAAGGATATTACTTCCTTTCCCAAATACTTTTACAGGAAGATGGTTCGCTTTAGCGACATCTAAAATACCAGCCAAAGAATATTGATTCTCTGGATATACTACATAGCGTGCGATTCCACCAATACGTAATGTCGTCATCGTTGTGAAGGAAACATTTTGATCAACCGTAGCGAATTTTTGTAAATCTTCATATATCATCGTTGTGTTAAATCCTCCAACCATTTCACCATATCATTTGCGGCATTCACCTTACCTAATTGTAAAGCATTTTCTTTCATTCTGTTTCTTTCTTCTTCATTTTTCATTAATTCATTTACGACGGTTGATAAAGAATCTACGGATAAATCTTTTTCTTCAATCATAATAGCCGCTTCTTTATTCACTAATTCCATCGCATTTTGAACTTGATGGTTATTTGGTACATATGGACTAGGAATTAATACAACTGGTACACCAAGGGCCGTAATCTCCGCTAATGTGGTCGCTCCTGCCCGTGTCACAGCTAAATCTGCTACCCTTAATACCTTAGGTCCATCAATATATGGAACAATAAAGACATTCTCTTTCTTTGTTTGAAATTCATAATCATTCGCTTTACCACTCACAATAAGAACTTGATAAGATTCATCAAACTTAGAACAGCTTTCATCTATCACTTTCGCTACACTTGAAGAACCCAATGAACCCATCACAAAGACCACAAATGGTTTCTCTATATCTAAACCATATTCTTTAATGATACTTTTATCCATTGGTAGTTTAGCGACAATGCTTGCTTCAGGATTTCCTAATAGACGTGTCTTCTCTTTTGGGAAATCGATTAAGTTTGTCTCATAACATCCTACAATCGCATCTGCATATTTCGCTAATAATTTATTGGCTTTTCCAACAAATGAATTTTGTTCATGAATCATCGTAGGTATCTTTAATTGATGTGCCGCAATAATTAAAGGAACACTAATATAGTTTCCAAACCCAACACATACATCCGGTTTTTCTACCTTTAGAACTTTCCTACAATATTGAATTCCTTTTAATAAAGAAGTAAGTGATTTAAATTTATCAACAATCCCACCATTCATTCCACTCATATCAATCCCATAGAATTGATATCCTTTATTTGGAATGATTTCAGCTTCCATACGATTGGAAGAACCAAAAAAACATACCTCACTTGTAGGTTTTAATTCTGTGATTGTTTCTGCTAAAGCTAAAGCTGGATAGATATGTCCACCGGTACCTCCAGCTGCGATCATTACCTTTTTCATGCTGAATAATTGTACCATGAAAAAAGCCACATAAGAATATGTAGCTCTTTTATTTCCTTAGGAAGTATTTCTTTAAATCAATATGGAAGATATCTTGTGGTACCTTCAATAAGGCAGTAATCCCTAAATAAGTGAATACCGATAAGATTCCATTCAATCCTAATTTCATTAACGCAATCCATCGATTCCCACTCATACCAGATAAACCAAGCGCATCTAATCCTCTCGCCATTAGATACATACCAATTAATCCTA
>CADBUH010000173.1 GCA_902797775.1 uncultured Erysipelotrichaceae bacterium
ATCAAACCTCAAAAGATTCATATAAACACAAAAAGAAAAGGGCTAATTCCCTTAACCTAATTACTTAGGTTTTTGGACAGCCCCTTTATTTCATAGCGATCATTGCGTATTTCGCAAAGGTTGAACCTGATTCATGTATCATCCTTGCAAGTTCACTACCAACATAACGATAATGGGTAGCACTTGCTTTTTGGCCTGTAATTTCAACATCTGATTCTGTATAGGTTCTCACAAATCCATACTTCCATGCATTTTCTTGTAACCATTGGGATTGTTCGGTTAGATGGAAATCATCATGTAGAACACCTGGTACCCCAAAATCAATGGCTAGACCTAATTGATGTTCATTATGTCCAGGTATAAAGTTTTCATCTGGATCCGAATATTCAAGCATCTTATCGTAAGAGATATAACCTTGTTCAACTTGTAGGCCTCCACATCCTTGTGTACTTTTAAAGGATGAATTGATATCGAGGCACATATTATATAGAGGATCTTGCATCTCTTCTGATACCACAATGGTATTATTGGAAGGTATCTCTGAACGTAATGCTTGTAGATACTTTGGTGTATAGGTTGAAACCGTATGTGTATTATCTACCCATGCATCAATACTTGATGCATGCATAATTAGTTCGCTCCCTTTACCATAAGGATCATTTCCTGACATAAAGGTTTTTAAATCATCATAGGAATAACTTTGTAAGAGCTCTATTAATGTTTCTGTACTAATTGTTTCATAGGTTTCTTCAATCATATCCACAATCCGTTGTGGTGGTTCATTCCATAGAACTTCACTAAGACGTTTATAATCTGCCGCATGATAAATATTAAATCCATCTGCTTGTATAAAAGAAATAAATAAATTTGGTTCAATTGAATATTCAATAATATATTCAATTTCTTCAGAATTTAAATATTCACGAATTAATTGTCTACTTCTTTGGTCTTTATATGGATAACGCGATAAAGAATCATAACGAGAATTCATAATAATAAAACAAATAATTGAAAATAACGCAATTCCCATTACGAATAATCTTGAATATTTTTGATTAACCTTTGGTTCTGTATCTGCTACACTCATAGAAGAATTATATCATTGCTGTTGATGCAATGCATAATAAACCTTTTCTGCGACTTCTTGTGGAACAACCTTAGAAATCTCTTCCACAGAAGCATTTTTTAAATTTGTAAAGTTTTTAAACTCTTTCAATAATTTCTTCTTACGTTTTGGTCCAACCCCTTCAATTTCATCTAGGATGGATTTTGTTTGTGCTTTTGCGCGTAGTTTACGATGATAACTAATTGCGACACGGTGTACTTCATCCTGCATTCTAGTTAATAAGAAAAACAAGGAAGAATCTTTATCAATAGGAATTAAATCGCCACTTGTATCCATCAAGGCATTTGTATTATGATGATCATCTTTTACTAGACCCATAATCTTAATGGAAGTTATTCCTAACATATCAATAATTTCTTTTGCGGCATTTACTTGTGTTAAACCACCATCCACAATGATTCCATCTGGTAAGCGACTCTCTTCTTTTAATAAACGGAAATATCTACGATATAAAACTTCTTTCATGGAATCCACATCCGAATTTTGTGTATGAAGACGATAAAGTCGATAATCTTTTTTGGATGGATATCCATCTTCATAAACAACACAAGAAGCTACCGTAAAAGCTCCACCTGTATGACTATTATCAAAGAGTTCAATACGAGACATTTCATGGTTCGCTAATTCTTCTAAATATTTCATAGCTTCTTCTGTTTTTTCATCTTGTTGTTCAACAATATTAAACTTTTGATCTAATTGTTTCTTCGCATTCTCATAACACATCTCAAGAAGTTTCTTACGATATCCTTTTTGTGGTTGAACGATCTTTGTCTCTAATACATCTTCTAAAGAAGAAATATCCACTTCTTGCGGTAATACAAGTTCACTCGCCTTTGGATGCGAATCATAATACTGAAGTAAGAAAGAAATAAATTCTTCTTGGGCATCTCCATATAAAGCCTTAAGACGGAATTCTTTATTTAAGATGGTTCCTCTACGAACTAAGAATCCTTGTATTGCAAGATAACCTTTATCTGCGTAATAAACAAAAGCATCTTTATTTCCTTTTTGATCAAGTTCAATCATTTGTTTATCAATAACACGATGAATTGACTCGATCATCTGTTTATATTCATTCGCTTTTTCAAATTCTAGATTTTCACTCGCTTCTACCATCTTTGTGTTTAGAGATTGTTCGATTTCTTTTGTATCCCCATTTAAAAAACGTGAAACTTGATCACTCATATCTTGGTAAACTTTCGGATCAATCTCATATTCACAAGGTCCTAGGCATTGTCCCATATGATAATAGAGACATACTTTATTAGGTATCTTTGTACAACGTCGAAATGGATAGATGGATTGCAGTAACTTTTGGGTATCTCTTGCAGCACTCGCATCTGGAAAAGGTCCAAAGTATTTCGCTTTTTTATCCTTTTTCGTATCTCTAGCGATTAATAAACGTGGATAATCTTCTTTTGTGATTTTGATATAAGGATAACTTGTATCGTCAATAAACATGATATTGTATTTAGGACGATACTTTTTAATTAAATTAATTTCTAATACAAGTGCTTCCTTTTCACTATTCGTTACGATAAAGTCAAAATCTTCAATTTGAGAAACCATTTTGGTCGTCTTAAAATCATGTGCCCCAACAAAATATTGATTCACACGATTATGAAGATTCTTCGCTTTTCCAACATAAATGATTTCCCCATTCTTATTCTTCATTTGATAAGAACCAGGTTCTTCAGGAAGTGTTAATAATTTGGCTTTTATATAATTTTTATCCATCTTATTCCTTTATTTTAACAATTGTAGCACCGGTTCCACCTTCTTGTGGCATACCTAAACGGAAGGATTCTACTTCTTTATTCTTCGCTAAAAGATCATGAACTGCTTTACGTAAAGCACCACTACCATCCCCATGGATAACACGATAGGTTTTTAATCCCTTTAAACGTGCTTGATCCATATAATCTTTTAGTGTATCTAATGCTTCATCTACATGCATTCCAATCAAATTACACTCTAAAGGGATGGATGAAAACATTGAAGAAGAACTAACACTCACAAAACTCTTCGGTTTCTCTTTTGGTAAGATACGATCACTCGGACGGATTTGATCCTTCTTTACATAGATTTCTCTTCCATTTAATAAAACTTTAATATCTTTCTTTCTTAGTTCTATAATCCTTGCAATTTGTTTTGAAGTAAGAATTTCAACCACATCATCCACATGGTATTCATAACGACTCGGATCAATCACTTCTAATTCATCCTCATCTTCAATCTTTAATTCTTTTTTCAAATCTAATAGTTCATGATATTTTAAAGATTTTTCTTTTTCTCGCATCTCTTTAATAATTTCATCTGCTTCCTCTATTTTTTCACGAACATATTGATTCGCTTCTTCTTGTGCTTTATATAAGAGATCTTCTTTTTGGGTTTGGAATTGTTTTTCTTTTTTATTCAGAGCTTGTGTTTTTTCTTCAAGTTCTTCTTGTTTTAGTAATAACTCTTCTTCAATCTTTTGATTTTTTAGTAATTGATTTTCAAGTTGCTCTAAGAGTTCATCTTCTTGTGACTTCGCTTGGTTTTTTAAGAAACGTGCATAAGAAATAATCCCTTTTGGTAATCCATAACGTTCCGCTACTTCAAAGGCATTCGATTGTCCTGTAAAACCTTCTAGATAATGATAGGTAGGAACTAAATGCTCCATATCAAATTCAACACTAGCGACTAAGATATCTTCATGTCTTTTTCCATATGTTTTTAAACGCCCATAGTGTGTTGTCGCAACTGTTAACGTTTCTCTCTCTCTTAATTCATTTAAAACCGAGATTGCGAGTGCTTCTCCTTCTCTAGGATCAGTCCCAGAACCAATTTCATCTAATAAAACTAAACTCTTAGAAGTCGCTTCTTTCATCACTTGTGCAAGTTTCTTAATATGTGCACTAAAGCTAGATAAAGATTCAACGACACTTTGATCATCTCCAATATCCACAAACACATTATCTAGATATGGAATGATGGCTTCTTCACAGGTAACAGGTATCCCACAATACGTCATTAATACAAATAATCCTATGATTTTCATAGATACAGTCTTTCCACCTGTATTAGGACCCGTAATCAATAACATATGTTGTGGTTCTTTTAATTGATATGTATTTGCGATAACTGCTTTCGGATCAATTAAAGGATGTCGAGCTTGTTTAAGATAGAACTCTTTTTCATTTGTTAAAGAGGCAACTACACCATTTCTTTCTTTTCCCCACTCTGCTTTCGCAAAGATACAATCTAAAATACCTAATGTTTCAATATTCGCAATTTCTTCTTCCGCAATTTTACCAACTTCATTTGAACACTCTAATAGAATTCGTTCGACTTCTTCTTTTTCTCTTGAGAGAAGTTCTTGTTTACGGTTATTTGCGTTTACTAATGAAGCAGGTTCAATATAAGAAGCTTGTCCAGATTGTGAATCCCCATACACAAGTCCTCCAAAGGAATTCTTTTCGGAAGCCTTCACAAGAATAACTGCTCTACCATTACGATAGGTCACAATACTATCCACAATACTACTTGCGTGCTTACTCACAAACGCATTCACCGCATCATTAATTACCCCATCCGCATTTCGTAACTCTTTGCGAATGGATTTTAATGTAGGAGAAGCCTCATCTTTTACTTCCCCATAATCATCAATACAAGATTCAATCTTTTCTTGTACAGAAGAATGGATCGTTAATGTAGATACTAAATCATGAATAAAAGGATGTTCTTCTTCAATTCCTTTTTCAAAAGATACACACCCTTTTACCCCATGAATTAATTGGGCAACGGATATTAAATCTTGTGCTGTTAATACTCCACCTTTTTTCGCAGTTAAAAGTGCACTTTCTATATCTTTTATTCCATAAAAAGGCATAGGACCATAATGAACACAAATCGAAAGAGCTTCTTTCGCTCTTTCATTATTTCTTTGAATAATTAAAGGATCAAAGGATACCGCTGTATTATTTAAATAATCTTTCTCACGAGAAAAAGCACAATAGTGTTCAATTTCTTGTAAGATGATTGGTAATTCTAAATTAGTTCCCAGAAGCATCCGTCTTTTCTTCTCCTTCTTCTGTCGTCTTCTCTTCCTCTGTTTTCTCGTCTACTTCTTCTGTTTTCTTATCTTCTTCTGTATTTTTTTCTGCTTCTTCTTTTTCTTTTAATTCTTTTTCTTTTAACTCTATTTCTTCTTTTTCAATTTCTTCAATACTCTTAAATCCATGTTCATTTAACCAACTCGTAATCGCTTCTTTATCCGCATCAGATAGATTTTGAGAATCTGTATAAAGTTTATTAAAAGCTTCTGTACTATTAAAAGGAATTCCTAGATTTTCAATAGCCATGGATACACCACTCGTAATTTGATTTAAATAGGTTTTATTTTTAATGGTTCTACCATTTTGAAAGATAGATGTATTCAATAACATCGCAAACACCAACATCCATACCGTCATCATGATAAGACCTAAGATGCCACCTAATAAACCACTGACTTGTTTTAAAAGAGGTATTTTCTTTAATCCACTTAATAATTTCTCTAAAACATATAACAATAAGCGAAATACAATAAATAATACAAAGAACCAAGCCATCTGATTTGCGTATGCGTAAACCGCATCCTTCATCAATGTATCTTGAAGTGGTGTAATACTTCTAGGGAATAATTCAAAATAACTATTTCCAATAGATGAATAACGCCACGCAAAGATAAACGCTAGTATGGTTCCTATGGTTGAAATAATTTGAATTAAAAAACCTTTCTTATATCCAGCCACAAAAGAAATACAATATAAGACAATAATCGCTAGATCAATATAGATCGCATAGTTTTCAGGTATCGTAATCATAACAGTTAAATGTTAGCCGTTTTAGACAAAATAAACAAGTTCTCTTATGATACAATGAGTTCATGGAAAAGAATAAAACAATTACTTTAGACTTAACAATTGACCAACAAAATACCCTATTTTCACATTGGGAAGCATTTGGAGAAGTCAAAAAACCACAATATACAAATTATCAACTAAAGCTCGAAAACGCTGTTATAACTGCCTATACTTCAGGAAAAACCGTATTCCAAGGAAAAGATGCAGAAGTATATGCCTCCATCTTTATGGAACCACAACAGCAAACCCTTCCTCAAGCAGGAAGTGATGAAGTAGGTACTGGAGATTATTTTGGGCCTGTATGTGTAACTGCTTGTATCATCAAGAAAGAAGATCTTTCTACCCTTCAAACGTATCATACAGGAGATTCCAAAAAGATTACGGATAAAGAAATCTTAAAGATTGCCCCAATTTTAAAGAAAAAGATTACACATAGTACGATTATCGTAACCCCTGAAAAATATAACCAAGTTCATAAAACAAATAATTTAAACGCTATAAAAGCGAAACTTCATAACCAAGCTTATATCAATCTTAAAAAGAAAGAAAAATTACCTTCTTTTATCATCATTGATCAATTCGCAGAAGAACCAATTTATTATCACTATTTAAGAAATGAAAAAGAAATTATAAAAGGTATTCACTTTGAAACAAAAGCGGAAGATAAATATTACGCAGTCGGTGTCGCATCTATTTTAGCGCGCTATGCTTTTCTACAAACCATGGATAAAATGAAACAGCTCTATGACATGGACTTCCAAAAAGGAAGTGGTCATAAAGCTGATTTATGTGCGAAACAATTTATTGAACAATATGGATTTGAAAACTTATATAAAGTCGCTAAACTTCACTTTAAAAATACAGAAAAAGTGAAAGAGTTATAATCATTCATTTGTATTAGGAATTTTATTAACCTTTAAATCTATGGTGTTTTCAATGCGTACAAGTTCTACACCTGCAGATTTAAACATCCTTTTACTTGCGAGTACACCTTCTGTTTTCGCGTATTTATCGGATTCATAAACAACCCTTTTAATACCAGATTGAATAATCGCTTTTGCGCATTCATTGCATGGGAATAAAGAAACATAGATGGTACATCCTTGTACAGAACGAGGACTATTTAAAATCGCATTTAATTCTGCATGTACAACAAACGCATACTTTGTATCTAAGACACCACCTTCTCTATCCCAAGGATATTCATCATCATCACATCCTTTAGGAAACCCATTATATCCAACCGATACAACCCGATGATTCTCATCCACAATGGCAGCACCTACTTGTGTACTAGGATCTTTCGAACGTAGTGCAGATAAATGTGCTAGTCCCATGAAATATTCATCCCAAGTTAATGTTCCTTCTCTTTTACCCATCTTTTTTACCTCTCACTTAATGCTTTTTCAAAAATATCTACGCCATACATTATATCTAACTTTTTCGCTGTATTTAACGCATGGTTACTAAATCCCATATTTTTTTCATAATAAAGAATCGTCGCATCTAAATTATAAAAACGATTCTCTCCTAAATCTTTTCTCGTAATACCTGCATATCCTAATACACACATTAAGACAACCGTCGCAATGGCACTATTAATCGCTAATGATTTAGGTGCACTTTGATCAATCGCTATCACTAGTAGCATCCCTACCACAAAGCCTCCTAGATGTGCCATAAAAGCGACCTGTGGAGAAAAATTAATCATTAAGTTAATCAATAATAATCGAGTTAAATAAGAACGTATTTGTGGACTCGCAATTAGCTTAGTACGAATATAAATATAAATCATCGCAGCCATTAACCCATATAAGCCACCTGATATACCAACCGCTAAGGTCACATTATTACTAAATAATAGGAATAAACTTCCTCCTAAGATGGAACCAAATAATAAGATCGCATAACGTAGAGACCCAAATTGTTTCTCCATGATATTCCCATAGATCCATATCCCATATAAATTCATAAAGATATGCCATAATTCCGTATGACATAATCCACAAGTTAATAATCTCCAATATTCTCCCACTAAGATAAGAGGTTTATAATACGCAAGTAAATAAACAATTGGATAATTCATTAAATTATGAATGATAAAAATAAGAACACATAAGCCAATGGTTATATAGGTTACAGGTAACTCTTTAAATTGATATCGAAATTGACGAAAACTAATCATTTTGACCCCTCAAGATTTCTAATAATGATTCAAAATACTCTGGTAAAGGTGCTTGGAAAGTCATCTCTTTTTGCGTTGTAGGATGAACAAAGGTTATTTGATAAGCATGTAGTACTTGTCCATTTGTCTCCATATATTTACAAGGACTTCCATATTTTAAATCCCCAAGAACTGGATGTTGAATATATTTCATATGCACACGTATTTGATGAGTTCTACCTGTTTCCAATGTACAATCCACATATGTACAATCCTTAAACCGTTCTAGAACACTAAAATGCGTACGTGCTTCTCTTGCGTTTTTATCGGTAACGACCATCTTTTGACGATCCTTTGAATCTCTTCCAATTGGTGCATCAATCAGTCCATGATCATGTGGAATATTCCCACTTACAATAGCACGATATTCACGATGACATGTCTTATTCTCTAATTGTTTACTGATTGCTTGATGGGCATTATCATTCTTACAAGCGATAATACAACCCGATGTATCTTTATCAATACGATGCACAATACCAGGTCTTAATTTTCCATTAATACCCGATAAATCTTTACAATGATACAGTAATGCATTTACTAAAGTACCTGTATAGATACCAGGAGCAGGATGTACAATCATCCCTTTTGGTTTATTAATCACAATGACATCTTCATCCTCATATAAGATATCGAGTGGAATATCTTCCGGTAATACATCAATTGGTTCTGCTTCCGGAATTTCAACGATAATCTCATCCTCAAGTTCTACTTTATAACTACTTTTCACAGGATTACCATTCACAAGAATCTTTTCATCCTTACATAGTTCTTGAATTCTTGTACGTGAAAGCTCTAATCGTTCCGATAGATAACGATCAATACGAATACCGTCTTCTTCCACTATTAAGATTTCTTGATTCATAATCCCTTCTCTTTTCTTTCTTCGATAAACATTTGAATTAATAATAAGATAACCCCTATCGTTAATGCACTATCCGCAATATTAAATACTGGAAAGTTATAACCAAATGGATAGGTATCTATATAATCCCTTACAAATCCAAATATGAATCGATCAATAAGATTTCCAATTGCGCCACCAATCATCAAAGATAACGCAATTGTATATAAGATTTGTTTCTTATCTTTACGTACTTTTAATAAGAAATAAATTAAGATAATCGTTTCTATAATCGCAATTATAATTAATAAAGTATTTTGATTGGATAAAATACTCCAAGCTGCACCTGTATTCTTTATATAATTCAAATAGAGAAAGTTTGGGATTAACTCTACAGAAGTATGTAAAGAAGGTGTAAGTTGAATCCAAAACTTACTTGCTTGATCCAATAAAATTACTAATCCAATAATAATTAACTCCATGCTTCCTCTTTCTTAACTCCCATAATCTCAGACTCTAATCGTTCTGTAAACTGGTTCGTATATAAACGGTGGTAATATCCTTTCTTTTCCATCAATTCTTCATGACGACCCATTTCTATTATTTTACCATTTCGTATCACTAAAATCTTATCTGCGTTCACAATTGTTGATAAACGATGTGCTACCACAAAGGATGTACTTCCCTTCATCACATGTTCAATCGTATCTTGAATAATCTTTTCGGTTTCTGTATCAACCGAAGAAGTCGCTTCATCAAGGATATAGATTTTAGGTTTCGCAATAACCGCACGTGCAAAAGAAATCATCTGTTTTTGACCCGTGGATAAGCGACTACCACCTTCTCCAACATCTGTATCATATCCCTTTTCAAATTTCATAATGAATTCATGCGCGTTTACCATTTTACATACTTCAATAATTTCTTCATCACTTGCTTCTAAATTTCCAAAACGAATATTCTCTTTAATCGTCCCACTAAATAAGTGTGGAGATTGTAAAACATAACCAATTTGACTATGTAGCCAACCTAAAGAACGCTCTTTATAATCTACCCCATCAATCTTTATCGTTCCAGAAGTAGGTTCATAGAAACGACATAATAAGTTAACGATAGTACTCTTACCAGAACCTGTTTCTCCAACAAGCGCAATCGTTTCTCCAGCTTTTACTTCTAAATTAAAGTCCTTTAATACTTCTTCATTTTCAATATAATGGAATCCAACATGTTCAAAGGTTATATTTCCTTCAATTGGTTCATAGTTCTCTTCTTTTGGTTCAAAGATAGTTCCATATTTTTGAATAACTTCTTCTTTATCTACGATTTTTATTTCTTCATCTAATAAACCTAGAACACGTTCTGCACTTGCTTGTGCCATCTGTAATTCTGCTGCTAAAGAAGCAATTTGGTTTAATGGATCAAAGAATTGTTGGGCATATTGGGTAAACATAACAAGTGTTCCAAATTCTAGTACACCAACTAATAAATCATGTCCTCCTACCATAAGTAAGGTCGCAATTGAAAAACTACTTAACCACATAACCATAGGATAAAGTAAAGAAGATAATGAGATTGCCTTAATAGACGCATTTCGCATAGCAGTTGTCTCTTTATTAAATTCTTCAAGATTATGTTCTTCAAGAACTAATGTCTTTGTTGTTTGTGCACCAGAGATACCTTCACTAAATCCATTTGTGATACGTGAATTTACCCTTCTTACATCACGATAGTTCTTTAAAATACGTATATTAAAATACCGTGCAGCCCAAGCTAAGAAAGGTACCACCATTAATACAAATAAAGCTAATTTCACATTCGTCATAAACATGACAATCGTAATCCCAATCATCATCATTAATCCCCATCCAAAATCCATTAAGGACCAAGATAAGATTTCTGCTAAACGACTAATATCACTTGTAAGACGTGAAATTAACCACCCTGCAGGTGTTACATCAAAGAAGGAATAAGACAAAGATTGAAGTTTCTCAAACAATTGTTTTCTTAATCCATAAGATGTTTCAACTTCTAAGCGTCCTGCTTGCGTAAAATAGATAAAAACAAAGAAAGCTTGCAGTAAAGAACCTACTAAGAAGATAATCGCAAAGATACGTAATTGTTGATCGGTTCCTTTTCCACTCGCAAAGGTATCAATCGCTATCTTATTCATATAAGGAATGGCAGTATCAAAGAAGGCAACAAAAACATTTAACACAAAGATTGCGACTAAACGTTTCTTATGCACAAATAACAACTTGAAAATACGACGCCAGATTCCTAAATCAAGCGAGTCTGTATTATAGTCTTTTTCCTCAAATCTTCTCGTTGTCACTCGTTACCCTCCAAAATATAAGATGATTGAATATGGTTAACCCTTGCGTATAAACCATCTTGTTGAATTAATTCTTCATGTGTACCACTTTGACTAATCTTTCCATCTTCTAATACAAAGATATGATCTGCATCTTTTGCGGAATTAACACGTTGTGTAATGATAATCGTCGTTACATCTTTTTGTAAGGATTGTAATGCCTTACGAATTTGTGAATCGGTTTCCGAATCAACCGCGCTTAAAGAATCATCAAAGATTAAAATCTTATTATCATTTAAAACTGTTCGTGCAATCGCAATACGTTGTTTTTGCCCACCGGATAAGGTAACTCCTTTTTCGCCAACTAACGTATCATAACCTGCATCAAACGTTTCAATCACATTATGTATAGACGCAACCCTCGCAGCTTTTTCGACATCTAATTTATCTGCGTTAGGATTACTTAAATGAATATTGTCATAGATTGACTTCGAAAATAAGAAAGGTTCTTGTAAGACAATCCCTACATTCTTTCTCAAATATTTCTTTTGAATCTCTCTTAGTTCCGTATGATCAATTTGTATAGAACCACTATTATAGTCATATAAACCCGTTAATAAATGAACTAAAGAAGATTTTCCAGAACCCGTTGGGCCAATAATCGCAATCGTTTCACCTTTTTGAATATGGAAACTTACCCCATCTAATACAGGTTCTGTACCATCTGGATATTGAAAGGTTACATCCTTAAATTCAATTTCTCCTTGAATTACAGGTTTAACCCCATTCTCTAAATCTTCTTCTTTTTCATCTAATATTTCGGTTAATCTCTTAATGGATACACTGGTTTTACCAAAATCCGATAAGATTCTTCCTAATTGTCTTAATGGCCATAACATATTCCCTTCATAGTTTACAAATAAGAAGAAACTACCAATCGTTAAATCCCCTCTTCGACACGCATCAATTCCCGCAAATAAGACAATCAACATCTGTAACATACTAATCACATCCGAAGATGACCAATACATACTTAATAAACGTGTTAAACGGAAGGTTAAATCTCTTAATTCATGATTATGTCCTTCAAAACGTTCCACTTCATATTTTTCTCTTCCAAAAGCTTTCACAACACGAATGCCAGATAAATTCTCTTGGGCCATTGTCGTAAAACGAGCTTCCGATTCATCCATCTCTAGGAAAGCCTTTTGATTCTTTTTAAAGAAGAAAAAGGCATAAAAGAATAAGACTGGCATTAATAGCATCGCTTTTAATGTTAAGGAAGCATTAATACGGAATAAGATAATACACGCAAAGGTTACTAAGGTAATGGAACGAATAAAGTGTTGGAGTTGCCCTCCAATGAATCTACGAATTTGGTCTACATCACTCGTACATCTTTGAATTAAATCACCACTCTTTGTCTTACCAAAATAACTATATGGTAAGCGTTGAATATGTTGGAATAAATCATTCCGTAAGTTATAACACATATTCTCCGCTATTTTCCCACTTAGATATTGTCTTAAGAATAAAGAAATCGCCAATAAGGTATAGACAAGCACAATTAAAATCGCACCAATATAAAGATGACTTCTTAAATAGGTTGTTCCACCAAGGAAGTTAAAAACACTTTGTAAGATTGGTGAAGTAATTGGTTGATTATCAATCACATAGTCGATAAAGAAAGATAAAATAAGCGGAGATATCAAATTCAGCATCACCGCAAGTAATGCGAAAACAACCATCCCCAATAAACGAAGATAGTTCCCTTTCAAATACTTTTTTAAGAATTCCCATCGACTCATACTACCATTTACCTAAAAAAGAACCAGTCGATTAATGACTGGCACTATAACTCTTTAATGCTTGTGCAATTTGATCTGGACAAGAAGTCGGTTTACTTCGACAGGTTATCCCTTCTAAACGATCAATCACATCTTCTATCTTTTGGCCTCGAACCAAAGCAGAAATCCCTTTTAGATTTCCATTACAGCCATTCATCACTTCTAAGTTTTCAATGACTCCATCTTCGAGTTCAAAGATCATTTCTGTTGAGCATACACCAGTTGGTTTATATTTATAAGTTTCTCTCATCTCTAGACCCTCCTTCTCGAACTATGAAACTATACCATAATAATGGTTGAAAGAAAAGCACTTAGATAAGTGGACAATTTTAAAAAATCCTTCCGTTTCTTTTTAGAAACCTGAAGTAAGTCAAATAATTCTCTGCCCATTTTAAAAACTGAAATTAAGTTTTAAATTCAGCGATTTTCCTAAAAATGTTTTGCCACACACATTTATTGAATATAAATCGAATCTCATAAGTCTCAATTATGGTTTCTCTATTATTTTCACTATTTCCCATTTTCCATCTACTCTTTCAATTAACCATTTTGAAGGCGCATTGCAACCACCAAAAATCTTATTGTCATCATAGTAGCGAACATGATATATCACATTTATCTCTCCTTTTTTTAAATCATGAAAAATCCATCCCTTGTGGACTTTTACATCACAATTAAATTTATCTACATCTATCGGATAAATAGCAATTGGATGAAAATGCTTATATATCGTCCCTTCAACTTCTTCTAACGGAATTTCATTTAACATAATACGTTCTACATAATTAATCAAATCATTTGTAGTATAGACCATTATTCCCCTAAATATTATCAAAACAACAATTAAAAATATAAACAACTTTTTTAGAGTTTTCATTGCTCATCCTCCTTAGTGTTCAAAAGGTATGAAATTCAACAAGAAAAAATAATGTATTTTTTATATGCGGGTTCAACGGATATCCTGCTCTATTATAGAAAAAAATCTTTCTTTTTTCTCTAGCAATTCATTTTTTATTATATATCGTAATATCCGATGATAAATATTCTTGTTTCCGTTTTTCATTATGAAATGAAAATAACCTATATCAATATCATTGATACTATAATCTGTAGTGCAATTATAACCAAATCCATTTCCTCTTGCACGCAAGATTATAAAATCATTATATATGTCCATCACGTAATTAATCGAATCTTTTATAAATACTATCTTACCTTGAACACCTCTTTCATTTTCCCCATAGTAAAGAAAAACATTGCCATTTTCATAAACTATACAAGTATTTAGTAATTCATCAGAATATGGTGATTTAGTCTTTTTGTTAACTGTACAAGATAACGAATTATTATCCACCGATTTATTTAATATACTACTTTCTGCTTCTTTCGTTGATAAGTAAAATTTGTAAATAATTATTGCTAATAACATTAATAACGCAATATCTAATACCATATATATCATTACAATTATTTTTCTCATTTGAAAAGATCCTCTGAAAAGTATTTATATTAACTCTTTACCATTAACATCATCACCATTTATACTACTACGGCACAACCTTTACTCCTACAGTTTTCCAAGTGCCACCATCTTTTTCGATTAATATTGTGTATCCACTGCGTGTATTATCAATAGTATATACCACTTCTTCATCTTCACAAAAAATTTACATAATACTTAACCCATATTCTTCCAGTGTTTCCTTGAATACTAACTCTCCATTTATTAATCACTAATTGGTAATTGTTCCCATATTTGTCACAGCGCATCAAAAACAATTTCGAGGTCATATAAAATGGGTTATTCTCATCAACTTGCTTATTATCACTGAATATTGAAATAAACTCTTTTTTAATATGCTCAGTTTCATGATAATAATAGTAATTGCGCAATATCATAATAATCACTAATGATGTTACAAAAAATATTATCCACTTCTTCATATTACTTACCTCTGGAAATATAATCATTCATTCTCCAGCAAAAACAAATAATTAGTATTACAATTGCACTTTATTATATATCATCACTAATATACCAATTTGGAGGGTATAAAAACCGAATATTGTAGTATTTTTTTATATGATTGACGCCAATTTGAATATCATCTTTTGATTCATATTCATAAAAGTAAAAAATGGATACTATTTCTGTCTTCCAAAAAGATTTTAATTGATAATCAAATTGCAGTCCGTGACTAATTGGTCTTATTTGGTATGGCTTAGTAATATCAAAAAATTTATTTATTTCAGCAAGATCACTAGGTTTAAAAAAGTTTTCCTCAGTTGTATCAGTTGGCGGACATATAAGTGCACTTTCACAGTACTCATTAAGCAAATAATAGAATATTTCATTATCTCTCAAAATATTTGCAGTTGAAAAAAAGAAATCACGATTAGAATTAAATAACTCAACTATTTGAGAATAATCATCATATTTTTTATATTTATAGTTCATTTCTCCTTCAAATACCATAAAAATGGTAGCAAACAGAACAATTATAAATAGAAACGGTTTATACAACTTTTTTTTGTAATTATTAATGACTCTCATTTGCGTAAGCACCAATTCCTATCTTTATGTTTTTTATGTCATTTTCATCATCTCAGTAAAAATTTGAGGGATTATATAAATCTGGAGAAAGAAAGATTAACGCTTTTTTCACGTTTTTTACAAAACTTGAATCAGAGTTCTTGTTTATTTCATATGATTTTTTTAGCATATCCACCACCCATGTATAAAATAGTTTCATTTATTCCTACAGCGGAACCTAAATATCCATATGTAATATTTCCGAGTTCTTCTCTATTGACCACTTCATCTCTCCATACAAATTCATCATTAATAGGATCAATAGGCATTAAATCTATTTCGTCAAATTTAGTAGTCCAACTCTCATCAACTTTAATATCCCATTCAGCGCCATGATTAGCTTTGTCCTTAAATATTAATAAACTATGTGCAGTTATCCCCAAATATTCTGCAACATTTGGTTCTAATAAAGGTGAAATAGATAATTATCGAAAAACATATTCATTATATGTCGGTATTTTAAACGACTCCCACTCTGTCATAGATTTATATAATTCCTTATCAATAACAGCAGTATAATCGTAATAATACTCCCATCTATTTTTTTAATGGTGATACCTGCTTTTTTGTCTTTCTCTGTTAGCAATTCATACATTTCGTTATACGTATCATAATTACCACCATTATCGTTAACCGAAATTGTTTCACCTTGCTTTAAAACATTAATCAGTTTAGAACTTAAACTACTATTTTTAATTAAGTAATGCGCAAACGAAGATGTCCCTCCAAAAGCAGTATTCACTTTTTTCGTACTTTCTGGACATATTCCCTTAACCCTCTCAGCCAATGATCCAGTAACTACTTTGAAAGAATCCACTAATTTATTCACTTTTGTTTGTAGATTTAATCTTGTAGTATTGATTCTTGATGCTGATGTTGTAGTTTTCTGTATAGAAGGCTTTATGACATCTTTAAGAATACTCTTTAACGTTGTATTTGCCTTTACAGCTGCTTCTTTTGCTTGTGACTCTGTCTGCGTTACTCTTTTCCCATTTACTGTATATGTATACGTTACAGG
>CADBUH010000174.1 GCA_902797775.1 uncultured Erysipelotrichaceae bacterium
ACAGTGGTATTTGCCACGATGGAATTAGGAAAGGCGAAAGATGAAAAAGGTAATTAAACTACTTTCAATCTTAATGCTATGTTTATCAACACTTGTTTTTGATAAGCTTCCTTTCGTCATGGCTTATAGTCCTATAACAGTAAAAGTACCTGTGACAGTAAGAAATATTGAAGGAAAGGTTAAGGTATCGAATTGGCAAGGAACAATGAAAGATTCTCGCTATTCGACAAATGGACCACTTCCAACTGTCTCTGAACAAGTCATAGGGGCAGAAAAGACTGTGAACTTTACTTTTGAATTTAGTGAGTTTGGAAATTATGTATATCGGATTGAAGAACCTGCTTCTTTGAATACAGATCCAAATGTAGAATACGATAAACGAGTTTATCGCTTCTACATCACAATCATTGATGATGGTACGGGCAGTAATCTTGTGCCAGTCTTTGAGGCAGAAGATTGTGGTATTAATGGACAAGCTTGTCCTTATAATGATGAAGAACCCGATTATGTAACGCCTTCTACTGAAAAAGTAAGTAAAGTTGAATTTATTAATAAAGATTTATTCTGGGTAAAATATACCAATGGTGGAGAACCATATTACTACAACGGTGCAGATTCTAGTACGCCAGATGATGAAACAAACAAACATGGTAATAGTAGTGAATACAATGATGGAAAACCTAGTGAAACAGGGAAACCATATGATAGTTATCCTACCAAGGACAATGTTGTAACGTCAGATTCTGGTTGGGAATTTACAGGGGAATATGACTATATCATCACAAGAGATAAAGTTGATTCGAATGGTAATAAAGTATTAGACGCAAATGGTAATCCAGTACAAGAAATCGTTCCTGAAAAGGAATGGCTCTTTAATGGGAAATATTACCCAAGTGAAAATGCTGCGAAAGCAGCAGTAGATGAATATAACCGTACACGTCCTACAGGGGAACCTGAGAAGAGTTATTCGGATATTCAAGAAGTAAATCCTTTAAAGGATCGAACAAGTGGAGAAACGATTGCACCAAAAGGTACAACCACAGATCCTCGTTCTATCCAAGTAAAGGGTAATATAACATTTATACCTAGATTTGAACGTGTTTATTGGGTTCATTATCTAGATGGGGCTCATGGTACAAGTGATCGAGCAGGTAATGAAGAAGGAAAGCATCTTCATGATATGCATACACCACCTAGCCCTAATAAAGTAACCCCACATTCTGGTTGGGAGTTTACTGGACAATATTCCTATGTAATCTATTTGGATGATGGAACAACCATTACAGGTACAACAAGTGATCCAACAACCTTAGAGATTCTAGGTAATATAGAATTAACACCAATCTATAAACCTATTCCTACACCACCTCCTACAAAGACACCACCTTCAGGTGGAGGAGGAAGTGGATGGTGGGTACCATATACAGGAGATATGACGCATCTAGCGTTATATACAGGTATCTTTGGTGGATCAATTCTATTGATTTTAATCCTATTACTATATAGGAGAAAACAAAAAAATACCTTTTTGAAATAAGTAATATAAGACAAGTTCATAGAGTATGAACTTGTTTTTTTTATATGCTTTAGGGATTAATATTTTATGATTTTAATTATAAAAAATTTTACTTTTTAAAAATACATATTATAATAAATAAATAGGGAAAACTATGAAACGATTTTTTAGTGTCCAAAACTTAATCTTAAAAGTCACAATGTCTTTTGTGTTACTTTTTTCAAATACATATGAAATACTTCCACTTCTAGCAGAAGAGAATGTAGAAGAGGAGACGATTGTAGAAGTTGAAGAAACTCCTACGGAAGAAGAAGTTGTTGAAGAAGTAGTGGTAGAAGAAGAACCTACTCCTAGTGTAGAACCTACCTTACCTGAAGAACCTCTACCTACAGAGACTCCAGAAATTGTGGAAGAAGAAGTAGTAGAAGAACCTATTCAAGAAGAAGTTGAGCCATTAAGTGATCCTTTTAATGAAGAGAAAGTAATTGATCATGTGGTAATTAAAGTATCTGCGGAAGCAGGTGTATTTCCAAATGGTTCTACTTTATCTGTTATGAAAGTAGAAGATCAAAAAGTAGATGAAGCAGTAGAAGAAGTTCGTAATGAGAATGTGGTTAGAACCTATACCTATGATATTAAAGTATTAGATAGTGAAGGAAATGAAGTTCAACCAAAAGAAGGTCAAAAGGTTAACGTATCCTTCCAATTAGAAGAAGTAGTGAATGATAACCTTAATACACAGGTTTATCATATTGATGATGAATTAAAAGTAGAATCATTAGATGTTACAACAGAAGAAGATGTAGCGAGTGTTGAAACAGAAGGATTCTCTTACTATACCGTTGAATTTACTTATGAAGATAAACAATATGTATTAGATGGAGGTTCTACAGAAGTTCCATTAATAGATATCTTAAATGAAGTTGGATTAAGTGGAACCATTGAAAACGCAGAAGTAAGTAATCAAGAGTTAATCTCTGTAGGGAAATATAGTGGAACGGAAGAATGGGTTCTATCTTCCTTACAACCTTTCCAAACAACAGAATGGTTAAAGGTAACGTTAGATGGTATTGAATATCAAATTAC
>CADBUH010000175.1 GCA_902797775.1 uncultured Erysipelotrichaceae bacterium
ATTGAACAACCTAAGGAGTAGGATGTAATACGTGTAATGGATGGATTGCAAGGTAAACTCGCAATTAATCCATGTCCTGTTGCATCAAGTGATATTCCATTAAATAAAAGTAAGATTAATACAAGTCCTAATAAACCAAGTGCTTGTACAGATAAACCACTAATTGATCCACCTAATAAAGCTACTTTAACAGTTTCTCCAATTGACATGGTTGTCTTTGCGGTATTTGTGGTACGTACATTCGCATAGGTTGCACTACGCATTCCTAGAATACATACAATCGAACTCATTAGAGCACCTAGTATGATGGTTAGACCACTTGTTGTTTCAACAAATAAACTAAACACAAGTGCGAGTATTACCACCACAACCGCAATGGATTTAAACTCTGTACGGATGAAGGTATTCGCACCTGAACGAATAATTCCAGATAATTCTTTCATCTCATCCGTTCCTTCATCCATCTTAATGATTTTTTTGTAGTTTAAATAAACATACAAAATAGTAAGAATAGAAATACATAATATGATTAGTAGATACATAACACCAACCTCCCCTTGGATAATGATGCCAGATTACTTCAAATAGTAACATGATTTCTTATTCCTTGAAAAGGGTTGTACAACCCTTTCTTTTCTTTATAAAATACAAGTAGAAGGAAAAGGTAAATAATATGGATAATAAGAAGATTAAAGTGATGCATATAACTATGCGTTTCAGTGGTGGTATTTTTACGTTCCTACAAGATTTAACAAGTGGTTTAAAAGATGAAATTGAATCGGTTATCATCTATGCACCAAATCCAAATACACCAGAAAACTTCCGTAGTCTTTTTGACAAAGAAGTACGACTGATTCGTGCAACCTCCTATCAAGAAGACCATAATCCTCTCGGTGATAACAATACCCGTAATGAACTCAAGGAACTCTTTGAGCAAGAACAACCTGATGTGATTCATCTTCATGGGTATCACGCAGGTCGTTTAGGTAGAAAAGCATTTGAGTCTCTTTCCATTCCTGTCTTTTATACACCTCATGGCTATCGTTTCTATTCGGAAGATCATAACCGTCTCACAAGAAGTCTTTTCCGTAGAACGGAACAATCTCTTGCGAAAGGTAACTGTATGACAGTAGCTTGTAGTAAGGGAGAATTTGCGGAAGCTTTAGGTTTCTCTAATAACGCTACCTATATTAATAATGGAATAGATACAAAGAAGATTGATTCTACTATTAAAGAGATCCCTTCTAAAGATCATCCTTTCACAGTCTTTACAATGGGTTTAATCAATCCACAAAAGAATCCAGACCTCTTTAATGAAATCGCACGTGCGATGCCAGAGGTACGTTTCCTATGGATTGGGGATGGAGAAGACAAATGGAAATTATCTTCCCCAAACATTGAAATTACAGGTTGGTTAAACCATGAAGAAGCAATTCAAAAGATGGTTGAGGGAGATGTATTTATCTTAACTTCCCTTTGGGAAGGTTTACCAATCACTTTATTAGAAGCGATGTATCTTAAGAAATTATGTATTGTATCGAATGTTGTAGGGAATCGTGATGTTATCGTAAATGGAGAGAATGGATATATTTGTGATTCAGCTGCAGCCTTCGTCAATGCGATTAGTCATTATCGAGATGAAGAAACAAAAGAAATCATAGAAACTGCACACCAAGATATTATTGAAAATTATAGTCTTGAACAAATGATTTCATCCTATCGGAATCTATATAAAGAAAATCTAAAACAATCTTAACCTTACAACAAAAAAAAGATGGTCTCTACTAAGACCATCTTTTTATCTGTTTATTAGAGACGTATCATCTCTTCTAATGGATATTCTTTTCCAACTTCTTCATAGGTGATTGTTTGCGAAGCTAAGCGTGCTGCACAATAAGCGAAGATATCACGTCCATGGAAGATATCGGATTGGGTTGACCATTTATTTCCTTTATAACGATTCATACTTTGATCAATCTCTCGAATCTCTTCAATCCCAAATGCTTCATCTAAGACATCAAGACATCCATTATCTGGTGTTACTACATAATATCCATTCTTTGTCTTCGCAACACAAGCTTTACGTGTTGTTCCGACCCCTGGATCTACAACGGACACAAAGACGGTTCCTTCTGGCCAACAAGGTAAGACATCCTTTAAGGATTCTCCTGCTGCTTTTACATTAAACTTTGGTATACTTCCTGTAATATGGAACACTTGGAGTGTTGGATCTACTATCTTACATACACCAGCCATCGCTCCTGATACACCACCAAAATCTGTCTGCATTACTACATATCCCATATTACTTCTCCTTTTCAAACACAATGGTCCATTCTTTTCCAAACCCAATATTGTGTTTTCGAATGAAATCGCCTAAGTTAATACCTACACCAATGACACCGTCACTACTGTTATAGACAACTTCTTCACCTTCTTTTACCCAACCAAAAGATGGTTGATACGCTATTTTCTTAAAGAAGACACAGTCTTCATTATGATAGATGGATACACCTATCTCTTCTCCTACTTTAAATCCTGCTTGTTCAAAGGCTTCAATTGGAATACTACTTTCTAAGTTTCCAAAGGTTCGCATCATATCGGTTGAAATACCAGTTGCTTTCCCTTCTTCAATTTCATATCCATATTCTTCATAACGAATGATTTCTTCTACTGGATATTCTTTTCCTACGCCTTCAAAATCAATGATTCCTGAAGCTAGACGTGCTGCACAATAAGCGAATAAATCACGTCCATGGAAGATACTTACTTTCTCTGTTCCTTTTAAACGATTGACTGTTTCATCAATTTCACGGATTGCTTCAATTCCTGGATTATCAAGTAAGGTGGTAAAACTACCATTATCTGGAGATACCACATAACTACCATTCTTTAATTTCGCTACACTCGCTCTACGAGAGGTTCCTACACCAGGATCCACAACCGAAATAAAGATGGTTCCTTCTGGCCAATAAGGTACGAGATGATTTAAACTTCTCGCTGCCATACGGACATTAAATTTTTCAACTTGATGATTTGCGTCAAATACTTGAAGTTCTGGATCGACCATCTTAATCGTTCCATGCATGACACCACCGCCACCAAGTCCAAAATCAGTTTGTACTACTACACAAGGTTTCACTACTATTCCCCCTTCAATGGAGAGATTCTTACTTTATAAGCAGATAAATCATAACTCTCTAATAATTCTGGAAGTTCTTGTTCACAGAAACTTCTTTGGTTTAAAGATATTTCAACATAATCATTACTGGATTCATTGAGAATAGGTTCTCCAACCTTTACCCAACCAAATGATTTATGAAATAACATTTCTTTATCATATAAGGTTACACCATCCTTAATGATTTCAACGCGACACATATCCCCTACACTTACACCAACTTCTTTAATCATTTCATTTGGAATCGAGATTCCTACATTTCCAAAATGATCATACGCACCTGTTACTTCTCCACAAGCGCTTCCATCAATGATTTGTGCTGTAGGCATTTCAAAATGGATCACTTCTTCTACATCATATTTTGGACCTACCTCTTCATAAGAGATGATTCCAGAAGCTAGACGTGCTGCTGTATATGCATAGACATCTCTACCATGGAAGGTATGATGGTTATCTGAACCAGGTAAACGATTTACACTTTCATCAATTTCTCTAACTTCTTCAATTTCATCATAAAGATAAGAAAGTGTTCCATTATCAGGTGTTACAACATATGAACCATTCTTCATCTTAGCTACACAGCTTCTTCTTGTGGTTCCTACCCCTGGATCTACAACGGACACAAAGACAGTGCCACTTGGCCAATATGGGAAAGTACTCGCAAGAATTCTACCTGCTAAACGCATATCGTATTCTCTTACTTCATGGCATAAATCATAGATACGTATTTCTGGATCAATCGTTGTAATGACCGCATTCATAGATGCAGGTAAACCAGTTGAAATACCAAAATCAGTTTGTAATACAATACAAGGTTTCATCTCTTTACTCTCCTATCTTTTCTATACGAACTTTATAAAGTTCTGGATCATCTTCTAAGATTTCTGGAATGCATTCTGTAATGAAGTTTTCTTGGTTTAATCCAATATCCATATATCCTGCACTTCCATTAAAGATGATTGGTGCACCAATCCCTACAAATCCAAAGGAAGGTTGATAGGTCATTTCTTCTTCATAAACAACCTGTTCATTTCTTGTGATGGTAACTTTTACTAAGTCACCATGTTGGATACCTGTCTTTTCAAAATCATCGGTTTCAATTGAGAAGGTTAAATTACCAAATGTCTTTAACAACATCGTTACGACACCTTCTGCGAGTCCTTTTTCAATATGTGATTCTGGTATTACGAAGAGATTTAAATCTTCTAATTTTAATTCTTCTCCAATTTCCTCAAATGGCATACCATTCACAAGGTTCGCTGAACAGCGTGCTAATGTGAACGCATCATCCCCAAATTTTTCTAAGGATATTAATCTTGCGTTATCAAACCCAAAGTGATGAATACCCATTGTGATAAATCCATCATCACTTCCCATAAGGATTCTTCCATTCGCTAAGCGAACGGCGATCTTTCGATCATTATTCATTAAAGACACAAAGATTGTGTTTTCAGGCCAAAATGGAATTAAGGTATAAAGATAAGCCGCAACTTGTCTTGCGTTTCCTGTTTCAAAGGATAAATTGTTTTCTACTACATCCGTATTTGGAGCGATACGTTGTACCATGCCTGTAAACTTCGCAAATGTGGTAGAGGCTACTCCACAATCGGATTGAACTGCTATTGATGGTTTCATACTTCTTACACCTTCTTAATTGTCATTTTCCATTTAGGACCAAATCCTAATCCATATTCTAATGTTGCGTTACCTTGATTAATCGCAAACATAACTGTATTCATTTCAGAGTTAAATACGAGAGGCTCTCCTACCGAAACATATCCAAAGGATTTCACATGTTTTACAACCTTATCAAGCACAACTGTATTATCATTTTCAATAATAACTCTTACGTCATCCTCATAATGAATTCCTTTTTCTTCTAGCCAAGAGAATGGAATATTTGTGCCGATTAAGCCAAAGTGTTCTCCCGCTTCATTAATCATTCCAGATACACCATCTTCGAGTTTCTCTGGTTTAATATAAGGAGCTTCTACGATTTCTTCTACTGGATAAGTTGGTCCAACACCTTCAAAATCAATGACACCTGCTGCTAGACGTGCACCACAATACGCATAGACATCACGACCATGGAAGATATGTACTCCTTCACTACCTGGAAGACGATTTACACTTTCATCAATTTCTCGAACTTCTTCTATTCCAATTTCTTCTTTGATATAGGTAAGAGTTCCATTATCTGGGGTGACGATATATTGACCATTCTTACACTTTGCGACACAACTTCTTCTCTTTGTGCCTACACCTGGATCAACAACTGAAACAAAGACAGTCCCTTTTGGCCAATAAGGTAATACATACATTAAGGAATCTGATGCGTTTAATACATCAAATTGGTTCACATCATTATTCCCATCATGAACCTTTAAATCATCACTGACCATCGCACATACACCGTGCATCGCATTTACAGATAAGGAACCTGTTCCAAAGTCTGTTTGAATCACTAAATGACTCATATAATATACCTCCTACTTTCTAAACCATTCTATGAAGAAGATCGTATCAATTGGATTGATAACTTGAATCTCTTCTCTTGTGAGCCATGGACACCAGAACTTCGCTGGCCATGGATTAACAAAGCGATACACCACAATATAATAGATGGTCCCTAGAAGTAATAAGATTACAAGTGTACGAATAAGCTTATCGTTCTTCGTAGGTTCTTTCTCTGCATACCATGTACGCTTTTTATGTTTTCCATATCCTCTTAAGTCCATTGCGTTGGCAATGTTTCCAACTTTACCAAAGGCAGTAAAGATAAGAGGTACAAGTAATACAACCGTATTCTTTAATTTATTCCATAAACTTGTACGTTTTCCAGTAAGTTCTACCCCACGCATCATCATACTATTACGAATATTAATAAAGTCATTCGCAATATCTGGGATTGTACGATACGCAAGAGATATAATCGTACAAACTTTATATGGTAATCCACATTTATTTAAACCTGCCGCAAATTCACTTGGGGTTGTCATTAACGCAAAGGCAATGACGGAAGCGAAACTCGTTGTACGTTTAATAAAGGTTACAAATATATACCATAAGAGTTCTTTTGAAATATAGAGTCTTCCTGGACCTTGCCAAAGGATATGATTCGCACCTACATTATTTAAACCTGCATCTGGACTAACCAGTAATAACATAATATTCCCAATTACTGTAACCATGATAAAGGACAATAGAAACATAAATATAATTGGTTTATAGTTCGGTTTCATGGATACAATCTCAATGATATTGATAATTAATAATGGTATTAATAAACGTATATCAAAGGTTGAGATAATCGCTACGGTCATTACTAAGAATAAGAATACTTTTGTAAAGCCCGATAGTTTATGAAGGAAGGTAGGACCTGGTGTATAGTTAATAACTAACTTATTATTCATTATGCCTTCACCGTCCTTTCATACTCTATGAAACTACGAATTGTCTTTTCAGGATCGAGTCCTAATTTAACAGCTAATGTATAGAGAGAGGTTTGTTTGAGGTTAGCACGTTGAATCGTATCTGGGTTTGATAAAACCGTAAATACTTTATTTGTATCAATAACCTCTCCATCCGCAAATACAATGGCACGATCTGTATTTTCAATCGCTAAATGCATATCATGTGTAATAAATAAAATTGTTTTCCCATATTCTTTATTAAGAATATTCACAAAGTTCATGATATCGGTATAACTCTTATAATCTTGTCCTGCCGTTGGTTCATCTAGGATTAAGACGTCTGGTTCAAGTGCCATCATAGAAGCGACAGTTACTCTTTTCTTTTGTCCATAACTAATCGAATCAACTGGCCAATTTCGCATCTTATATAAGCCACAAGTTTCAAGTGCTACCTTGACTCTTTCTTCCGTATCTTTATCAGAGTATTTACGAATCGTTAAAGCAAGTGCCACTTCATCCTTGATAATATCTTTTACTAACATTTGATTTGGATCTTGCATGACATAACCTACAAGTTCTCCAATCTCTTTAACGGATAAATCCTTTGTGTCTTTACCTTCTAGTGTTATCTTTCCTTCATCAGGTCGAATGATACCCGTTAATAGTTTTGCGGCAGTTGATTTCCCTGCCCCATTCTTACCAATAATCGCAACTCTTTCTCCCTTTTTGATTTCAAAGTTGAGATTATTAACAGCTTTATGACCCGAATCATACGTAAAGCCAACTCCTTCAAATTTCACAATTGCGTCATTTGTATTTTCGACAATTGCTTCACGTTTCTCTGTGAAGAAGGATTTTAATTTTTCAACATTCTCACTTGTAAATTCTAAGGTTTCTAAATCATTAAGATTCTTATTACCTTCTAAAGAACATCCTGCGTATTTCATCGCTGTAATATAGAGTGGTTCACGAATTCCACACTCTTGAAGTAAATTCGACTTCAATAATTCATTTGGGGTGACATCTGCGACAATTCTTCCATCCGCCATTAAGATGACACGATCCACATGACGATGTAATACATCTTCTAGACGGTGTTCAATGATGATGATTGCACGATTTTCATCTTTTGATAAATCATCAATGAGTTCAACTGCTTTCATTCCCATTTGTGGATCTAATGAAGCTAGAGGTTCATCAAAGATTAAGATATTTACTTCATTACTGAATACACCCGCAATAGCG
>CADBUH010000176.1 GCA_902797775.1 uncultured Erysipelotrichaceae bacterium
CATATCATATTTGAAACAGTAGGAATCTAATGAACAAGAAATAAAGTCAGCTTGATCAATATAATATGGAGAATGAATTGGATTCTTTCCAAAACGTAAGTGAGAACGTGTAACTCCACCTGCTTTTCTTGAGTCATATGCGAAATATGCTTGTGAATAGAGGTCTGTGTTGTTACCAATAATCTTAACAGTCGATTTATTAGCACCAACTGTACCATCGGAACCTAATCCATAGAATAAGCAAGAAGTATAATCTGCATCAATGTGAACTGGAACTGGTTCTAGAGATAGATGTGTAACATCATCTTCAATACCAATTGTGAATTCTTCTTTTGGTGCATCTTTCTTTAATTCTTCATAAACCGCATTAATTTGTGCAGGGTTAGTATCTTTACTAGATAAACCATAACGACCACCAATGATTGTTAAGTCTTTATGATTACGTAATGCATAGCATACATCTAAGTAGAGAGGTTCACGTGTTCCTTGCTCTTTTGTACGATCTAATACCGCAATCTTCTTAACAGATGCAGGTAATACTTTTTCTAAGTATTCTTGAGAGAATGGACGATAGAGGTAAACTTTAATTAAACCTACTTTTTCACCCTTCTTAACTAATGCATCAATTGTTTCTTGGATTGTATCTGTTACAGAACCCATCGCAACTAATACACGTTCTGCATCAGGTGCACCATAGTATACAAATGGAGCATAGTTTCTACCTGTATGTTCACTAATTGCTTTGAGGTATTTCGCAGCTACTTCAGGAACTTTCGCAAAATGTTCATTTTGTGCTTCTGCAGCTTGGAAATAAATATCATCGTTTTGTGAACCACCACGTGTAATTGCGTTTCCATGTGGATTTAATGCTTTGTCACGGAATGCTTGTACTTTATCCATTGGTAGTAAAGACTTTAAGAAGTCATAATCCATAACTTCAATCTTATCTACTTCGTGAGATGTTCTAAATCCATCAAAGAAGTGCATTACAGGAACACTTGCATCAATAGCGATTAAGTGTGCAGCACCTGCTAAATCCATACAGTCTTGTACAGAGTGAGAACAGAGCATTGTAATACCTGTTTGACGACATGCATAAATATCTTGGTGATCACCAAAGATGGATAATGTATGTGTTGCAAGAGAACGTGCAGCTACATGGATAACACCTGGTAATAATTCACCCTTTAATTTATAGATGTTTGGAATCATTAATAATAATCCCTGAGAAGCAGTATAGGTTGTTGCTAAAGCACCACCTTGTAAAGCACCGTGAATAGCACCAGCAGCTCCTCCTTCAGATTGCATTTCAACGACTTTTACTTTGTCGCCAAATACATTGACACGACCTTCTGTAGCCCAGGCATCTGTATTTTCTGCCATAGGAGAAGAAGGTGTAATTGGATAGATACCAGCAACCTCAGTAAAAGCATAGGCTGAGTGGGCTGTTGCCGCATTACCATCCATCGCTTCAAAAACTTTCTTTGTTTCTGTCATTCGATAGTTCCTCCTGTGTTTTTGACAAGTATTATTATATGACAAAAGCGCTTTCTTTTGAGCACATTTTTGTGAATTATTTATTAAATATTTAAAAAAATCATGATTTCTCATGATTCTTTCTTATTGTTGCATTGATTTCATCACTTGACGAATTTGTGCTTCACTTGGTTTACGACCCATCTGCATAAACATAGCACGGATCATTTTCTCTGTAATTGGAGGGTTTTCCTTTAATTGTTTCTCAAAATATCTTCTTGTTAAAAAGAAAGTCACAAGTGCGGAAACTGCTGCCCCACCAATAAACCATAATAATGAAGACCAGAAATAATTCATAGTTACACCACCTTTATTGACTTGCTATATTTTATCGTTTTTATTCTTAATTGACAAGAATATACAAAAGATTTCTCAATTGAGTATAATAAAACATATGTTTAAAAGAAAAATCTTAAAAGTACTAACCTCTTTTCTTTTATCTTGGTGTTGTTTTCTTATTCCAATTCAAGCAGAAGAACCAATTCCTGATTTAAATAGTGCTTTTATGATTCTTCAAGATATAGATACAGGACAAGTTCTTGCACAAGTAAGAGGACAAGAACGAATCTATCCTGCCTCCATGACAAAATTAATGACTGCGATTATCGCCATTGAAGAATTACCTAATACCAGTGAACGTTTAGTATTAGATTTAGATATTATGAGTAATCTCATTGAGGTAAATGCTTCCATGGCAGGATTTGGTTTATATGATGATCCAAGTGTGATGGATTGTCTTTATGGAACTTTACTTCCTTCTGGTGCCGAATGCGCAAATGCGTTAGCCTTACGTGTTTCTGGAAGTTATGAAGGATTCGTTGAAAAGATGAACCAAAAAGCGCAAGAATTAGAAATGAATGATACCCATTTCACGAATCCTACAGGGCTTCATGAAGAAGACCAATATTCTACCTGTGAAGATATTGCGAAATTATTAAGTTATTGTAGTAAAAATGAAACCTTTATGAATGTTATCTCCACAAAGGAATATCTTTCTACTCCTACGGCTTCTTATCCCCAAGGTTTACCTATGACTTCCCATGTGATTGTGAACTTAGAAGATGTGGATGGTTTCCATGGAGGTAAGACTGGATATACACCAGATGCTGGAAGATGTTTAGCTTCTTTAGCGACCATTGATGGTATGAATCTTGTCTTAGTAACTGCCTTTAGTGGTTTTCCTGAAGGACCCTTATTAGATGCTTCTTCTTTATATCATTGGGCTAAAGAAAATTATGATCAAAAGGAAGTTGTTTCCCCAAATACACTTATCAAAACCATTCCTATTTTAGATAGTAAAGAAGAGGATACTGAACTACTTATTTATCCTTCCACTTCTATTAAATATGATTGTAAAGTTGATAGTACCTATCATGAAGATATACAACTCTTAGATTCTTTAACTGCACCTTTAGAAGAAGGAACACGTTTAGGAACCTATCGTTATTATGTGGATGATAAAGTTGTTTATGAAGAAACCTTTTATCTAGACCATACCATCCAACAAAATAATAAAGCCCTCATACGGGACTTTATTAAGAATAAACCTTATTTAGTTTTATTTTATGGTGCTGCACTTCTTCTACTCTTCTTATTTTTAATTAGTTTTTTCCGTTCAAGAAGAAATTAAAAGCAGGAAGGTTGATATATTCCCTCTTTTGTAGAGGTGGGTGTTCTTGGTCAATTATTAGGATCCCTAGTCGTACCAGGTCTTCAACACAAATATCTCCAGTCAGAACTCCCTTATATCACTATGTAGGAAAATTATGTGGCCCTCCTGCAATCAAATCATATCATTTCACTATAGAATGTCTACTCTTGACATTCTTTTTATTATCCTTTATTTTTTTAGTTCAATGCCTAAGACATCCAATTGTTTTTGATCTACCACATTAGGTGATTCACTCATTAAATCTAAGGAACTATTTGTGGTTGGGAACGCAACCACATCACGAATATTTTCAGTTCCTGCTAGAACCATAATAAGACGTTCTAACCCAATTCCTACTCCCCCATGAGGAGGTGTTCCATATTGGAACGCATCTAAGAAGAATCCAAAACGTAATTTCGCTTCTTCCATAGTTAAACCAATTGCTTCAAATACCTTTTCTTGAAGTTCTTGATCATGAATACGAATGGAACCACTTAATAGTTCATATCCATTTAACACTAAGTCATACGCTCTACTAGAGACATTCGCAGGATCACTAAACAGTTTATCAATATCTTCTTCTTTAGGTGCAGTAAATGGATGATGAGATGCAACGTAGCGACCTTCTTCTTCGGAATATTCAAACATTGGGAAGTCGGTTACCCATAAGAATTTATATTGTTCTTCACTAGGAATTATATTTAATTCATGTGCTAGACGAACACGTAATCCACCAAGTGCACTTTGGACAACTTTAGCTTGGTCTGCGATCACTAATACTAAATCATTATTCTTTAATTCTAAATGTTCAATTAATGCTTGGTGTTCTTGTTCGGATAAAGCTTTAAAGATAGAACCACTTAATTCATTATTCTCATATTTTAAATAAGCTAAAGCTTTTGCATTAAAGCCATGTTTTACAAACTCTTGCAGTTTATCTAATCCTTTACGACTATATTGATCTGCTGCGTTTTCAAACTTTAAGGCACCAATCGTTCCTTTATTCTCTAAGACATTTTTAAAGACGGTAAATTCTGTATCTTTAAATAATTCATCAAGATAAATAATTTCATTTCCATATCTTAAATCTGGTTTATCACTTCCAAAGCGAGACATACATTCTGCGTATGGAATACTAATGAAATGATCTTCTAATTCATAATTCTTTATTCCTTTAAAGATATCCTTCATTAGTTTTTCAACGATTCCAAATACATCATCTTCATTCACAAAACTCATCTCAATATCAATTTGTGTAAACTCTGGTTGACGATCTGCACGTAAGTCTTCATCTCTAAAACAACGTGCGATTTGGAAATAACGTTCCATTCCCGCAATCATTAATAATTGTTTATAGATTTGTGGAGATTGTGGTAATGCCCAGAATTTTCCATTATAAATACGAGATGGTACAAGATAGTCTCTTGCCCCTTCTGGTGTACTACGTGCTAAGATTGGTGTTTCTACTTCCACAAAACCTTCTGCATCTAATGTATTACGTGCAATCATACATACCTTATGACGCAACATCATAATCTGTTGTAGGATTGGTCTTCTTAAATCTAAATAACGATATTTTAGACGTGTATCTTCCAAAGAGTCCGTATCATCGGAAATTGTAATAGGAGGAGTTTGTGCACTATTAATGATCTTTACTTCTTCTGCCTTTACTTCAATTTCACCGGTAGGCATCTTAGGGTTTGCTTCCCCTCTTTTTTCAATCGTTCCAGTCACTTGTAAGATGTATTCACTACGAACATCTTTAATTTGTTCAGAGATGGTTTCATCAAAGACAACTTGTATTAAACCAGAACGATCTCTTAAGTCAATAAACACAAGTTGACCAAAATTACGTCTACGACTTACCCAACCAATTAAGGTTACTTTCTTTCCGACATCACTTAATCGTAATGTTCCATTTCCACAACTTCTTTCCATAAAATATTCCTTCCTACTTCTTTAATGTATTAATAAGTTCTTCTTCTGTTACGGTAACTTGTTCTTTGTCACCTGCTTTTTTCAAGTTA
>CADBUH010000177.1 GCA_902797775.1 uncultured Erysipelotrichaceae bacterium
AATTTATATTCTAAAAAGTAGCACTATCTCTAGTACTACTTCATATACTTATTTGGGGTTATTCCCCGTTAAATTTGACACTAAGGAAAAAACCAATCATAGATACGTGAAATAAGCGCAATAAGGAGTGGAACGATAATGACACCTGGTACCAGTATGAGTAAATCCATCCAATGGAAATCAATTTCCAATAAATCATTTAATAAAATAATCGATAAGATAAAGAATATCGCCATTGATAAGATAATCATAAGACGATGTTTATTCATAGGATAATAAACTTTATATAACGTATATAGATATGCATAACTTGTAAGGATCAACATTAACGCATGATTACGCTCACTTGTGAGGTGTAGAGGTGCAGTTAAGATATCACATAGAATTGCGCATAAGAAGACCGTTACAGCCGAAGGTATCGCATTACGTAAAGCATTAAAATAAAATCTACCTTTAATCCGTTCAAAACTAGGTTCCATCTGTAAGAGTAAAGTAGGAATCCCTACCGCAAAAGTACTTAAGATCGTTAGATGGATTGGTAAGAAGACATAGGATTCTACCATAAAGATGGAATATAAAGTTAAGAGAATTGAGAAGACTGTTTTCACTAGATACATGGATGCAGCACGTGAAATATTATTAATAACTCTTCGTCCTTCATTAATGATGGAAGGAAACTTTCCAAAGTCATTTGTTAATAAAATAATATTGGCACTATTTTTAGCTGCACTTGAACCACTTGCCATCGCAATCCCTACATCAGCGAGCTTTAAAGCTGGTGCATCATTTACACCATCCCCAACCATCGCTACGGTATGCCCTTGTCTTTGTAAGGCAAGAACCATCTCTTTCTTTTGTTCAGGTAACACTCTTCCAAAAACCGTTCCATTTTCAACCGTCACACTTAAATCATTTAAATGAAGACTCGATAAATCAACATAGCGTTCTGCTTTATCGATACCTACTTGTTTCGCAATACTTGAAACGGTTCTAGGATTATCACCTGATATTACTTTTACTGTTACATCTTGTGCTTTTAAATATTGGATAATATTCTTCGCTTCTTCACGAATAATATCTTCTAATACTATGAAACCTAATAATTCCACATCCTTTAGTGTCATTTGATTACTAGCTTCTTCTAAAGTATGTCCTAATACGAGAATGCGATTTCCATTTTCAATATATGGTTTCATCTTTTCTTCAAGTTCTTCATTCTTATTTAATGCGATAAATTCATAAGCACCTAATAAGAAAGTTCCTTCCCCTTCAAAATGAATGGAAGAATATTTACGATCGGAAGAAAAAGGTAATACTTCTACTTCTTGGTATTTATCATTGATTGGAAAGTAAGCACGTAAAGCTTCATTTGTATCATTTCCTTCTTGGAAGATACGCATATAACTACCCATGATTGTATTAATTTGATCATAGGAAGCATCTTCTAATGGGATTACTTCTTTTACTTTCATCTTCCCTTCGGTTAATGTACCAGTCTTATCCACACATACCACATCAACCCTCGCTAAAGATTCAATACTATAAATATCTTGGACTAGTACATCTCTTCTTGTAAGACGAATCACACTTACGGTTAAAGCAACACTTGTTAGTACCACCAATCCTTCAGGAATCATCCCTACTAAAGCAGAAACCGTCTTAACAATTGATTCCTGCCATAGCAATCCTACAAAGCGGTTTTGAACGATATAAAGTGAGATGCCTAAAGGTACAATCGCAATCGAGATTAATTTTAATAAGCGTGTTGTATCCTCACGGATCATGGATTTTGCTGTATTATATTTCTTTGCGTCTTTAAGAATCGTTTCAGAATAATTCTCTTTTCCTACACGAATAATCTTAGCGGTTGCTTCACCTGACGTAATGATTGTACCCGCTAGTAATTCATCCCCTTTATTCTTAACGATATTTGTGGATTCTCCTGTTAAGATGGATTCATTCACTTCTAGATATCCTTCTACTACATAACTATCCGCAGGTACCTGCATCCCAATGCCTAATTTAATAAGATCATCTTGGACTAGATCTATCGTTTTTACTTTTACCCATTGTTCATCGCGTAGTGTTTCTATTTCACTCATCACAAGTAAAGTTAAACGATCAATAATCTTCTTCGCTTTCAAATCTTGTATGATTCCAATAAATGAATTCAAGATAATGGTTAAGATAAATAAACCATTTTTATATTCCCCTGTAATCACAATTAAGATAAATAAAACAAGGTTCACAAAATTAAAATAGGTGAACACATGGTCTTTAATGATATCGGAATAGGAACGTGACCTTGAATCTTCAACACGATTGATTTTGCCTTCTAAAACACGTTGATTAACTTCTTCTTTCGTTAACCCCCGTACTTCAATTGTTTGTGTTGTTTTTTGTAGTGTTTTTTCCATATTCTTTAACTATGTAATATTAAGGAAGCGATAAAATCCTTTAATTCTTTTTCTTCTTGTGTATTTAAGGTAGTATTTTCTGAAGCAGCAATCATAGAAGCACTATGTGCACACACTTTTAATGTATCTCTTAAGGATAATCCTAATTTATTCCCTAAGATATAACTCGCTCCTATCGCATCTGTAACGCCACTTAAATCAATACTCTTTTTACTTTCATTAGGAAGAATAATTTCATTCTCTTTATCAAGATATAATAATTCTCCTTCTATAGTTGAAACGAGAATATTCGCTTGTGTTTTTTGTGCATATAGTTGTGCACTTTTAATCACATCTTGATATATATGATCGGTTAAAGATAATAATTCTTCTTGTGATAAGACAATCGTAGGATGAAAAGAGTATAGATACGCTAAAAGTTCTCTTTCTAACATAACCCCTCTAGAACCTGGTATAAATACTAATTCTCCTTCAAAACTTTCAATAAGATATATTAATTCATCACTTAATTCTTCAAAGATATCCCCTGAAAAAAGAAAGGTATCATAGTCTTCTAAATCTAAGGATTCAATCGCATCATAAGGAAAGATATATTCAATTACAGGAATAATCATATAGCGATAGTTCCCTTCTTGATCCACCATCGTATAAGTACAACCATGAATCCCTTCATATTCTAGTAATGGAATCTCTTCTTTTATCGAAGCTTCCTTTACCATATCTCCATAGATTCCACTACCAACACTTGAAATTAAATGATACGAAAGATCAAATGGTTTTAATAACTTCGCACAATTCCAACCTGTTCCACTTAAACGATTATATTGCGGTTCAAAATTCATCTCTTCATTTCCCTTAGGAAAAGAATCAACATGTGCTACAAAATCTAATATGGTAGGTCCAATCAATAATATCTTCTTCATACTTCCCTATTATAAAGTTCAAAGAAAAAAACTCCAAATCCTTCGATTTGAAGTTTTCTTTACCAAATGGTGGTCCCAGGCAGAATTGAACTGCCGACACATGGATTTTCAGTCCATTGCTCTACCGACTGAGCTACAGGACCATTGGTTGCGAGGGCAGGATTTGAACCTACGACCTCCGGGTTATGGGCCCGACGAGCTACCAGGCTGCTCTACCTCGCGATTTGT
>CADBUH010000178.1 GCA_902797775.1 uncultured Erysipelotrichaceae bacterium
CAAAGTATTTACTATCGGTTTCAATTGTATCAATTCCCATGCGTGCATTCACAACTGGTACATCTAATAACTCCATAAATTCTTTAAAGAGTTCTACACTATTCGATAGTCTTACACCTTGTCCTGCAAGGATCAAAGGTCTTTTCGCATTACGAATCTTTTCTACCACATCCAATACTTCTTTTTCTGGAATTTTAGGTACACTTAAATCTAATTTCTTTGGTGGAAATTCACATGGACATTCGGAAGATTGAATATCAATAGGTACTTCCACACATACAGGTCCTGGTCTACCAGACATCGCTGTTTGGAAAGCTTCTTCTAAGACTTCAGCTGTCTTACTTGGATCATGAAGTAAGAATACTTTCTTTGTGACAGGTTCCATAATTGGTCCTGTCTTAACATCTTGGGTTCCATATTGTCTTACACCCTTTTCATATTCATACTTTACATGTTTACTATTGGAATCACCTGTAAATAAAACCACTGGTGAAGAATCCACATACGCTTGTGCCATACCGGTTACAGTGTTAGTTAACGCTGGACCATTCGTCACAAAAGCGACACCAGGTTTCCCGGAGATTCTTCCATATCCATCTGCTGACATGACAGCTGGTTGCTCATGGTTTGTAAAGGTGTAGGATAACTTTTCCGATTTTCCAAGTGCCTTACAAATCCATAACGCTGCTCCACCTACAATCACATAGGCATGTTTAATACCTTGTTCTTCTACATATTTAACAATATATTCTGCTACATTCATATATCCACCTACTTTAACCAATTCTCTTTTGATTCTGATATTAACGCTTTAAAGATTAATAAATCTTCTTTTGATGTAATCTTAAAGTTTAAATCCGATCCTTTACAGAAATAAACGGTATATCCACATTCAATTAATAACGTACAAGTTGCGACAGAACCTGTAATCCCTTTTTCTTTTGCTTGTTCATGAAGATCTAAGAGTTCTCCTAGATACATTGCGTGTGGTGTTTGCGTACGATATAAGATTTCTCGATCAATACTCTTACAAGATTCTTTCTTATCATACGTCTCTAGCATTGCTTCTTTACAGTCAATCGCAGCGATTGCGTTACCATGTTTCTTACAAGTTTCAATACAATCCGTTATTACATCTTGTGGTAGATAAGGTCTACTACCATCATGCACAAGAATCATATCGTCTTTATCACATTCTTTCGCAATCACATCTAATACATTCTCAATGGATTCTTGTCCTGTCTCTCCACCCTTCACAATACCTTTTAATTTTGTAATGTTATATTGCTTCGCATAGAGTTCCATAAACCCTTCCCATCCTTCTAGACACGCAATATAAATCGCATCAATATCTGGATGGTTTTGAAAACACTCCATCGTATAAATGATGATCGGTTTATCAAATACATTCATAAATTGTTTTGGGACATCTTGCCCCGTTCTTGTACCAGTTCCTGCTGCTGTAATTAAGGCAATGTTCATAATTATTCTCTACTTTCTTATCAATTATACCATGAGAACCTACTGTACTAAATTAGCAGTACTTCCCTCTGTAATCTTTAATAAAGCTTCCGGATTTAATTCAATCTGTAATCCTACTTTTCCACCTGAAACATAAATACGATCAATAATTAAAATGGTTTCATCATAAACGGTTTGAAACTTCTTTTTCATTCCAATTGGAGAACATCCTCCATGAATATAACCCGTTAAAGGAAATAATTCTTTTTGAGGAATCATCGCAATGGATTTTACCCCTACACTCTTCGCTGCACTTTTTAAATCTAATTTCTCTTTCACAGGTATCACAAAAACATAATGTTGAAGATCATTTCCTACGGTCACAAGTGTTTTAAACACATTTTCAGGATTCTCCCCACACTTAAGAGCGACTGATACACCATCAATTTCCCCATCCTCTGTTTCATAAGTATGAACGATATAAGGTATATCTTCACTATCTAAGATTCTCATTACATTGGTTTTGGTTTCTTTTTGTGCCATAACTATCTCTATTTTAGCATGTGGTTCTATATAGAAGAGAGTAAGAAAATGCCTAAAAATGCTAAAAAAGCCTAAAATTGCTAAAAAAGCCTAAAAATGCTAAAAAAGACTAAAAATGCTAAAATGTCCTAAACATAGAAAGCGGGAATCTAGTATGAGTGAAATTAAAAATGTTATTAACCAAGCAAGTGTTTATTTAAATGAAGAAGATCAATTAGTTATTATTGACCAAACACAATTACCAAATCGTCTTATACATTTAGTTATGAACACACCAGAAGATTGCTATAAAGCGATTTACCTTTTACAGGTAAGAGGTGCTCCTGCGATTGGAATCTTTGCAGGTTATAGTATGTATGTATTATCGAAACCTCTTGTTGATTTACCTTATACCGAATTCTTAAGTCAATTTCATAATCAAAAAGAATATATTAACTCTTCTAGACCTACTGCAGTTAATTTATCCTGGGCTTTAAACCGTATGGAAAGAAAGCTACTAGAGAGTGATTGCACAAACACAAAAGATGCCCTTCACATCTTACGACAAGAAGCAGTAAGAATTCATGAAGAAGATATCTTAATGTGTAAAGCAATCTCTGAATATGGTTTATCCCTTATTAAAGATGGAGATGGTATTTTAACCCATTGTAATGCAGGTCCTCTTGCGACATCACGCTATGGTACCGCAACAGGTCCTATCTTCTTAGGTAGAGAAAGAGGTATGCAATTTAAGGTATTCTGTGATGAGACAAGACCTCTCCTACAAGGTGCACGTTTAACTTCTTATGAACTCACAAGAGCTGGTGTAGATACAACCTTAATCTGTGACAATATGGCGAGTGTCGTCATGAAGAATGGATGGATTGATGCGGTATTTGTAGGATGTGATCGTGTAGCCGCAAATGGAGATTTCGCAAATAAGATTGGAACGAATACTGTAGCGATTCTAGCGAAACATTATGGAATTCCTTTCTATACCTTAGGTCCTAGTTCTACCATTGATTTCAATACCGCTTCTGGAGATGATATTGTGGTTGAATTAAGAGAACCAGCTGAAATAAAAACCATGTGGTATAAAGAACCTATGGCTCTCGAAGAGACAAAGTGTTATAACCCTTCTTATGATGTTACGTCTCATGAACTCGTTACTGGGATAGTAACTGAAAGAGGTATTGTATATCCTCCATTTGAAGAAAACTTAGAAAAGTTATTTCTTAAATAATAACAATCCGCACGTGTAACGTGCGGTTTTTCGGCTACCCTATAAGGGCCTTTACCGCACATCGACCCTTAAGGGTCTCGTGAAA
>CADBUH010000179.1 GCA_902797775.1 uncultured Erysipelotrichaceae bacterium
GCTGCTCAAGACCTTCAAACGCAATTAGGTATCCTTACAAATGCGATACAAGGGAATGCACAACTTGTAGGAATCTTAACAGAGATAGGCTCTATGATTGAAGAATTACAGAAAGGCATTAGTGCACTTTCAAGTGGGAGTACGCAATTAACGAAAGGGATTAGTGAGTATACGGGTGGTGTTAATACACTCTATACGGCTGCGACAAAAATACAATCTGGTATTGGTGAATTATGGAAAGCTTCTACTGCTTTTGATGAAGGATTTACAGAAGTCTTAAAAGGGGTTAAAGAAATGAAAGATGGTGTAAATGAATTTGATTCAAAGGCGATGAATGAAATTAATAAATATGCAGGAAATGAATTAAAGAATGTAATCGCAAGATTACGTGCAGTAAAAGAACTTGACCACCAATATACAAATTATTCTGGATTGGTAGATGGTGTAAAAGGATCTGTATACTTTGTGATTGAAACGGAAAGTCTAAAATAAATTATTTTAAGAAATAATCAATATCGTCTTTTGTGGCGTTAGGAAGCACTTTTAATAAGTGCTTTTTAATACGTTCTCTTGATTCTTCTGGTGTACGTTTATAGACATGTTTAGAGAAGGAAGGACCATAAAAGTTTTCTGGTGTAGCGTATTTAGCGACACCCCAACCATAGGTATTCCCATTCTTATCAACTTCATAATCAAAATCAGTAATTAATACATAGGTCATCATTTGAAGTTTATTAATGGTTGTATCAAAACCTTTTCTAGGTTCCCATTGGTCTTGACCTTTTTTCTTAGGTTTTATATATCCTCCAATCGCTTTTGCGTCCTTAGAGCGTATGGAGTGTTTACTCGCAATGATGTTATAGAGGAATTGTTCATTATAGGTAGCGAGATGGTCTTCAAATCTTGCGTCAAAGTCATAACCATCTCTTCGATAATTTGCGAAGTCATAAAACCATTTCTTTGAGATATACATCGCTTTTTTATCAATGAACTTTCCATATGCACATCTTGTTTCTTGGATGATGGGTCCTTTCCATTCCCAAGCACCTACTTCATCACTAAACCAAATCTTTGGATGAGCGTGTTCTTCAATGGAAAAGCCTTCAATGTGGTTCGCAAAATAAGGTAAAAAGCCAAATGTTTCAATGGCTTCAATTAAATCTTCTTTCTTTTGAAAATATAAATCATTAAAGTTCATAAAATAATTATATATTAAATAAAAAACCTATTTCATAAAATGATGTATTTAGTTATAATAAGTGCTGTATTTTTAGGAGATTATAGATTTAATGATACTTGAATTAGGACTCTTTATTGTCATGTATATCTTGTTGCTGACGCTACCAAATTATCGTCATTTGATTGCGCTTGTAACAGCGATTATTTTTATTGCTTTACCTACCATTGATGTCTATGATGCATTTATGGCAGTCAATTGGAATGTCATATTGATGTTGTTAGGGACAATGGCTGTTGTGGAACTATTTATTGAAAGTGGTATGCCTAAGAAGATGGCAGAAGGATTATTAAAACTTGTACCAAATGTTATGTGGGCAGTTGTTGTATTAAGTTTATTTTCAGGTATTATTTCTGCCTTTGTAGATAATGTTGCGACGGTGTTAATGGTAGCACCTGTAGGAATTGAGATCTCTCGTAAGATTAATACAAATCCAATTCCTGTCATCATTAGTATTGCGGTATCTTCTAACTTACAAGGTGCTGCGACACTTGTAGGAGATACAACCTCAATCTTATTAGGTAGTTATGCGAATTTATCCTTTAATGATTTCTTCTTCTTTAAAGGACGTCTAGGAATCTTCTGGACAGTTGAATTTGGGGCGCTTGCGACAATACCTGTCATTCTCTATTTATTCCGTAAAGAAAAGAATAAAGTGGAATCCAATAGTAATACGATTGTGAAAGATTATGTGCCAAGTATATTAATGTTAAGTGTTATTGTAGGATTAATTATCGCTTCACAATTCCCAAATAAACCTGCTTTAACGAATGGTTATATTTGTGTAAGCTTAGCGATTATTGGAACACTTTATGAATATATACGCACAAAAGATAAAGCGGTATTAAAAAATGTATTGGGTGCGATTGATTTTGAAACCTTATTACTATTAATTAGTTTATTTATTGTTATTGAGGGGATTACCCAAGCAGGTGTTATTGATGCGATTGCGAATCTCTTTATGAAGATTGGTGGAAGTAGTAAGTTTGTTATGTATACCATCATTGTATTTGCGTCTGTATTAATCTCTGCGTTTGTGGATAATATTCCATATGTTGCGACGATGTTACCGGTTGTTACATCCTTATCCGCAATGATGGGAATTGAACCATATCTATTTGACTTTGGTTTATTAATCGGTGCGACCTTAGGAGGTAATATAACTCCAGTAGGAGCGAGTGCGAATATTGCGGGTATAGGAATCTTACGGAAAGAAGGATATGAACCTACTTCGAAAGATTTCTTCCGTATTGGTATTCCATTTACGATGGTAGCGGTATTTACAGGATATATTCTAAACTGGTTAATTTGGTCTTAATAAAACAACAACATGCAACAACTAATCACAAAGGAAAAACGATATATTCTATGGATCATAATTGGTATTCTTGTGAATACCATTTTTGTTTGTGTATATGGTAGTCGGATGGTTGATTCGGATATGTCGGTTGAAATGATATTGGCTGACTTTTTAAATGAAACACATTCCATCATTTCAAAAGATTTCTTTTATACAACAGAATTACGTGTCTTTAATATACAGTGGTTATTTCGTATAGGGTTATTCCTTTTCCCTAACCAATGGTATTTAGCGAGAAGTGTAGGGATGTTTTTATTGTATTTATGCTTTATAGGTTCCTTATATCTTCTATGTAAGAATTGTGAATTAAAAGAGATGGGATATTGGTGTATGGCTATTTCTTTATGGCCCATTGGAACATTATATTGGTTCTTAAGTCTTTATGGAGGATATTACCTATTCTATGCAACACTATCCATTATGATAGTGGCACTCATCATAAAACCAATTCAAAAATGGTGGATGTGGTTAATCCTATTCATCTTATCGATAGGATCAGGATTAAATGGAGTGAAACAGATGTTTTTAACATTTGGACCACTTGTCGTAGCTGGAATGATCAGTTCTATAAGAGAGAAAACAGGAAATGATTTTCTTCTTCAATCTCTTATAGGCGCATTACTGAATGCGATAGGAATATTAATCAATAAATTTGTATTCCATGATTATCATTTCTATCAATATTTAAATCAGATGGATGAAATGGATCTTTCGATTCAACCACAAGATTTTCGAAAAGTATTTAAAGATTTCTTTGAATTATTTGGATATGAAGGAAGAATATCGTTTTCAAGTTTCGATGGGATAGGTTCATTGATTGGAATATGTTTTGGGATATTCATTGTATTCTCTTTTATTTATTTATGGATGAAACAAAAAGAATTGAATCCCCCACAAAAAGATTTTTTATCCTATTTTAGTTTCGCAATTCTTTTAGATGGAATTATCTTTGTGGTAATGAAAGAATTTTATAATGGTACCTTTTGGGTGGGACATGTTCCGATGGTATGGGTTTTAATGAGTTTATTTATCTTAATCTATACAAAGGATAAAGTGCCTCTAGAAAGAATGTTTAAGGTGATTATCAGTATCGCAGTATTCTTCTTGAGTTATCTGACCATCCATCAAGAACTTCAATATCCATTTCGTGCAAAGAAAGGACTCTATGAGGTAAAAAACTATTTATTAGAAAGAGGATACCAAGAAGGTTACGCAACCTTTTGGAGTGCACATGCCTTAACAGAGTTATCAAGTGGAAAAATAGATACTTGGGCTATCGATGATTATGAATCTTTAGATGGATATCCTTGGGGACAAAAAGCGAGTCACGTGAATCAAAAACCTACCACAAGGGCATTCTTACTACTCGATAAAAGGGAAGAATATTCTAATACTCCTTATTATGATATACAAAAGATCGTTTATGAGGATGAATATTATATTGTGATTGATAATCCTGAGAATAGATAATTTAATAAGAAACGTATATACTTTAATTAGGAAGAAAAGGAGTGTCTATTATGTATCAAAGATCAGAAAAAAATGGAAACGCAATTACTTATATTTATCGAGTTGCTTCTTTAGATAAGAAAGAAATGCTAGGTTATATTAGAGATATTTTAATTGATGATGATATCACAAGTCATGGCTTCATTATTACAGAAGCAAAACCAGATTCTAAGTGGACAGGATTACCAATTGAAGTTCCAAGTGTTCCAATTCGACAAGTATTCTTAGAAACTTATTCAAAGCTTAATTTTGTAAGTTTAACAGCGATTATGGAATATCATAAGAAAACAATTATGATGTCCTATCGTCCATTGGATAAAGAAATCGCTGTGATTATTCCAGAAGAAGCTGGTGTAAGTATTGATGAGATTGAAAAGAATGTTATTCCAGATGCAATCGATCATCATCCAGCATCTGAATAATGAAAACGATACGTGCGTTATTAACCATATGGATATATGGGATGATCGGAACGTTTCTTGGAACAAGTATTTATCAATGGTTACAGTATAATAAGAATCCTGAGCTTTATAATAGTAGTACAATTCCTTGGTATAACGGAATCATCTCAAATGCGAAAATAACCGCAATTGTTGTGATTATCTTATGGGTAATACGATATGTGTTATCAACAAGAGTAAGTAAGAAATAAACTTGGTTTGAAAAAATCAAGTTTATTATTTTAAATAACTGCAATAAAACAATGACCTTGTTCGTTAATTAAGTGAGAGGGAACAATTGATGGATGAAAAACAACTAGAAATACTAATACAAGATGTTTCAAACGGAAATCTTGATGCATTAGAAAATATCTATGTTTCCACAAGTACAGCTGTCTATGGATTCGCTTTAAGTATGCTTAAAAACAAAAGTGATGCAGAAGATGTTGTACATGATACTTATCTAAGTGTTCTAAAAGGGAGTGCACAGTATAAAAACTATGGAAAACCTCTTGCGTGGATTCTAAGAATCACAAAGAACTTATGCCTAGATAAGTTAAGGAAAAATACACGTTACGCAGATGTCGAGATTGAAGATTGGATGTTAGTAGAAGAAGAAAATAAGAATGAGTATAAAGAACTACTTGGATTATGTTTTCATATTCTAACGGATGAAGAAAGAAACATTGTTGTATTGCATGCATTATCTGGCTTAAAGTTTCGTGAGATTGCAAATATCTTAGAGAAACCTCTAGCAACCGTATTATCAAAATATCATCGTTCTTTAAAACGATTAAAGAATGAAATGATAGAAAGGAGCTTGTATGAACAATAAAGAACTAGAACAAAAACTCGTTCAAGCGATTGAAAGCACAAAAGAAAATCAATGGGAAAAAATAAAGACAAGTGCAGCGAATGTGGACTATACCATAAGAGAAATACCAGTAGAGCCAAAACCAAATTATTTCTATCGTAAAGTTCTTGTTGGAGCACTTTCCGTACTACTTCTAATGTTTGGGTTTACGTATTATCGTAGTAGAGTTCTATCTTATGTAGATGCGAAAATCTATATTGATGTAAATCCGAGTGTAGAAATTGAAATTAATCAAAATGATAAAGTCATTGATGTAATTCCAATTAATGAAGATGGAAAAACGATTATTGGAAATATGAACTTTAAAGATAGTGATTTAGAAGTAACTGTAAATGCATTAATTGGTTCTATGTTAAGGAATGGATACTTATCAGAGTTAAAGAATTCAGTTCTTGTTTCAGTTGATGCAACGAAACAAGAAAGAGCGTTAAGTTTAGAAGAGAAACTAACGAGTGAAATAAATCAAGTATTATCTGAAAGTGAATTACAGGGAGCGATATTAAGTCAATCCATTGATGATAAATCCATTCAAGAAAAAGCTGAGACATATCATATCTCTACAGGTAAAGCAAAACTCATTGAAGAAATCACAAAAGATTCTTATCACACATTTGAAGAACTTGTGGATTTACCAATTAATGATTTGAATCTCATTTATAAAAATAAAACAAATGTGAATGCACAAGGAGAAGCTAGTCAAAAGGGATACATTGGAGAAGAAGCGGCGATTGAAAAAGCACTCGCACATGTGAATGCGAATAGAAATGATGTATCGAGAATAGAAGTGGACTTAGATTATGAAAATGGAAGAATGGTTTATGAATTAGAATTCTTCTATCAAAATACTTCTTATGAAATTGAGGTGGATGCGATTAGTGGAGAAATTGCGAAATATGAATATGAAGCAAGAAGAGAGAATAATACAGAGGTAACTCCACAAGTAACACCTACCTATGTACCTCAATCAACATCAATAACACAAGCACCTTCTAATAATGCAACCATTACAGTTGAAGAAGCCATTAACTTAGCGATGAATCATGCTGGAGTTAATAAAAATGATGCCTATGATATCGATGCAGAATATGAACGTGAAGGATATTATGATGTAGACTTCAAGGCAAATGGTTATGAATATAATTATGATGTAGATGCAAGTAATGGTAGTATTCTAAGATCTAAGAAAGAAATTGATGATTAAAAAATAAGGCGCACGATTGTGCGCTTTATTGTTCTTCTGTTGTTGTTTCTTTCGCTTTCGTTAATTCTTCATTCAGTTCTACCCAATAATCGGTATGTTCTTTTTTACCACGATTTAGATAATAAACAACTCCACAAACAAGGATACAAAGAATGACACCTCCAACACTTCCTTCTACGCCAAAGTGTACATCATAGAATAATCCATTTCGTGCAACCGCACCTTCTAAACGGAAAACAGAATATTCAGATACAATTCCACTATTTGGTAAACCAAATAGGATACTTTGTGTAAAGTTCCAACCTGCATGCACTCCCATCGCAAGATATAAATCATCATAGTAGTAAACAAACATTGCAAAGAGAACCGCAATCACAAAGATCTGTGCTAATCCAAAGAAAGTAACACCTGGATTAAATAAGTGGAAAATCACAAAGTAACTAGAACCACCAATAATCGCCACAAGTGGATTATGGTATCTACGACGTAACTTTTGATGTAAGTAACCACGTGAAGTAAGCTCTTCTGCACCTGATTGAATAAAGACAGAAATTAAAAAGAGTAGAAAAAGTGGAAGGTTAATTTCTGCAAAAGATAATTGAATATCTCCAAGTATTACAGACATTAATATACAGAATGCATTCATTGCGAAACCAATTAATAATCCTAAGAAGATGGATTTAAAATTATTGTGGTCTTTATGCATCTTAACTGTTTTTAGCATTGGACGATTCTTTTTAAAGATAACCATCACTAATAAGATGACAATCCAAATTCCAATAAATGAAAAGTATTCACTTAAAAATGTTACAACACTTTCACTACTTGAGAATAAACTAAAAAATGGTTTTACAACTCTTGAAATACCTAAGCCTAAGATTTGACCTAAAGTAATTAACGTGAATCCAATAACACCATTTAGTATTAATTGATCCGTCCATCTTCCTGATGGACGTACTATTTTTTTATATAATTCTTTTATTTGATCCATAATGATTCTCTCCCCTGAATATTATTTTATAATAATTTCAATAATATTATGCGGAAGAATTCGATATATAATAAATATGGAGGAATTAGTTATGGAACGTTCTAGAGCACAAAAAATTCTTGGATGGTTAGGTAATATAGATTTTGTATTAGGAGTATTACTACTCTTATTTATGTTTACCATCGTTATTTTTATGAATATGACTGCACAAAATGAATTTATCGCGAAAGAGTTAGAGATAGCAGGAGATTCCTTATACTTCAATTTAGCGAAAATGTTTGTTAATGGTGTACTCTTAATTGTTGAGTGGAAAGTATTAAGAGATGTTTCAAAAGATGAAACAAAATATCGTCCAGCTTGGTTAACTACGATGGTATTACTTGCGTTTAATATGTTTAATTTCATTACCAGTTTTGGAAAAGGTGTTACAAGAAATCTACCAAGTGCGATTATAGCTGTCGTTGTTGGGTTAATATCTTTATACTTAATAAATGGAATTCGTCTTCACGCAATAGGAGAAAACAAGCAGTAATCATTACTGCTTGTTTTATGTGTAGATAGAGGTTTATGCGAAGGCATAAACTTTTTTAATTGACGTGGTATTCAACTTTCTCGGTTGTTAATTGTCTTTGATATACATCGGTTAGGATACCGAAGAATACAATGTCACAATCCTGCATTTGTTTATCTTGTACAGTAATACGATCTGGGTTTGTAACATAGAGTGTACGACCATATTTTTCTTCTTTTAGAACATTTCCATCTTTATCATGGTATTCAAATAAGAAGTCTAGACGATCACCAGCTTTTAATTCTTCGTTACCTTTTTCCATAAAGGCAAATTGATTATCTGCTTTTGAATAACCGATAATCTTACCTTGTGCAGGTTTTTCTTCTCCTTCTGGAATAGGACTCCATTCAATATGTAAGGTTACTGGTTGATTTCCATTTAGGATTGCTTTTGTTGAACCTGTATAGATGATACCTTCATCGGTTGTTCTTGATTGTTCGGCTGTATAACTGATTAAGTTATTGTCTACATGAACCCAAGTATCATCCATACCTAGTACGGTTTGACCTTCAAAGTTATCAAATCCTATATAGTCTCGACCTAGATAACGTAGTTCTTCACCTTCTTTTTGATAAGCAGCTACTTGAACATTATCAATGAGTTTAATCACTTTTTCAGGAAGTTCTACAACATAGCCTCCTTCGGATTCTTTAAGAGGGATGTTTTCAAAACTTTCTACCGTTGTATCATAGTTTTCATAACCCGGTTTATACCATTCTGAATGTGTAATTGATGAAGCAATTAATGAACTGAAGGCATTACCAGTTTGTTCATTGGCTTTCAATTGTTGAGCAGCCATAATACTGAAGAAGTCATTATAGAAATCCATTTGTTTTGTCATATTAAAGTCTTTTAATTGATCATAGGAATAACTATACATATTAAGATTCTTAATAGGGAAGGTAAATGCTAATCCATTAATACCTTCTGCAGAATTCTTATTACGATATGGAATAATAGCCTTTACATTATCTGCGAGTGCTAGACATGCATTATCCTTACAGATTTGACTTTCATAATCAACAGCATCAAGGATGGTTAGATAATGAACTAAATCGATTTGTTCATCGTTATGGAAGGTATATGAATTTAATGCAGAGGAAGATATATCCGCATAATATTCTGGATCTTTTATGATGGATTCTCTAGAAACTGTAAATAGGTTCGTTAATTGTTCATAAATAGGTTTAACCATTGCTAGATCAACAACGGATAATGTAGATTTTGTATCAACTTCACCATCATTTACGGTTGTATTTAAAGAATCAAATGTTGCGATTAAGTCTTTTGCAAATTCTGGTGTAGGTATTGTAGGATCTTGTGCTAGTTTACCAAATGCATCTGTATAGAACCAACCTAATCCACTTTCTGTTTCTTCAGAAGCGATATAGTAATCTGCATATGGTTCTAAAGCTAAAGCACATTCAATTGTCTGCATGAGACATGCATCAAAGCCAATGACATCAAATTTCATACCAGAGTTTTTAAGTGCATCAGTTAATTCACTCATCAGCATTGTAGGTACATCAGCTTCTTTCTTATTTAAATCATCTTGACCATAGCCGAGTCCAAATCCTCCTCCATGGTCCCAGAACACTAACATATAACGATCTGCTGGATAATTTTCCTTTGCCCACTTTAAGAAATCTTCTAAGCTTTCTTTTTCGGACATACATACATTTGAATTTAACAATGTGGCGATTTCAATCTTTCCATTTTTGATTGTATAACGACCAATCGCATCTTCTGTAATTTCATTTGTAAACCAACGAGAAGAACCACCTGCTTGAATGACATAGGTTAAGTTCTCACCCTGGGCAGTAGAATTCTTCATTTGTTTAATATTGATAGAAGCCATACCATTGGAATTCTCTAAGTTAGAACCAATGATATATTCAAGTACGACAACATTTTTATCATTTTCATGGCTTGGGAAGAAGTGTTCTCTACTTGTAGGTGCGGATGAAATAATAGA
>CADBUH010000180.1 GCA_902797775.1 uncultured Erysipelotrichaceae bacterium
AAACAAGAATTCAATTCAACCAAACAAGAAAATGTGGTTGCGGGAACAGTAGGTGGTTTTCTAGGATCTCTAGTTGGTGCTGCTGCAATCGTATTAATTGGACAACTTGGTTATATTTCTGTTTTATCAGGTGTTATTATGGCGATTTGTTGTATTAAAGGGTATCAACTACTTGCAGGAGGATTCTCTAAGAAAGGAATTTTTATTACAGCCTTACTTATGATCGTTGTGACATATGTTTCGAAACGTTTGGATTGGGCAATCTCTATTGCACAACAATTAGAAATCGATGTATTTACTTCTTATCAAGTGATCCCTGAATTACTTCGTGCTGATGCTATTGATTTAACAAGTTATATTTCCGATTTTGTGATGGTCTATCTCTTCACAATTGTAGGTGCATTACCTACGTTCTTAGCTGAACTATCTTCGAATACAATTAAATCAACAATTCGAAAATTTGATTAAAAAAATAGGGGAATTAAACCGTTTTCTACAAACATAATAGGTGAAGGCGGTTTTTCTTATGTTTGAACGAAACAAAATACTTTATTATGCATTGAAATACCAAGGAGATTGGTCTTCTATTGCACGTGCAATTCAAAGGAAAGAATCTTATCAAGAGGTTCCTTATCCATTGAATTATGTAACTATCTTAGATGAAGCATATCCAAATAGTTTAAAAGAGCTACGATATCCACCTTGGATTTTATTTTATAAAGGTGATATCACTCTTTTAAAGAAAGAAAAGATTTCGATTATAGGTTCACGTGATCATTGTGAATATGGTAGAAGTAGTACGGAAGAAGTGATTCAAAATCTTCCTAGTTCTTATGTGATTGTATCAGGGTTAGCGAAAGGAATTGATGCGTATGCACATCAATACGCAATCCACTACGGGCATTCTACAATAGGGGTTATTGGATGTGGTATTGATGTCATATATCCAAAACAAAATGCCTACTTATATAAAGAAATGGAAAACCAGCATTTAATTATTAGTGAATATCCTGGAAAGGTTCCACCTAGAAAAGAGCATTTTCCTTGGCGTAATCGAATCATCGCTAGTTTAGGAAAAGCACTCATTGTGACGGATGCGAAAAGGCATAGTGGAACAATGTTGACGGTAAATGAAGCCATCTCTTTATCGAAAGATATCTATTGTATTCCGTATCCTTATAGGGTTAAAAATGGAGAGGGATGTAATTTATTGATTAGCCAAGGTGCATTCATTCTTAATGACATATCCTTAATTCGTGCTTTATAATAAATAATCGTTTTAAGTCTTGCCAAACTATTATGGTTTGGTTTATCCTTGAGACTGCAACTCAAATTTAGTAATAAGAGGAAATATTGCGTATGAAGAATTTAGTAATTGTAGAATCACCATCAAAATCTAAAACGATCCAAAAATATCTTGGAAAAGATTTTGAAGTTGTTTCCAGTAAAGGACATATTAGAGATTTAGCAATTCGTGGGAAAGATGGTTTAGGTGTCGATGTAGACAATGATTTCGCACCTACTTATGAAGTATCCAAAGATAAAACCACAATTGTTAAAGATTTAAAGAAACAAGCAAAAAAGGCAGACCATGTGTATCTTGCAACTGACCCTGACCGTGAAGGAGAAGCAATTTCTTGGCATCTTGCAAGTGAATTAGGTTTAGATGAAGACGCAAAAGATCGTGTCACATTCCATGAGATTACACATGATGCAGTTATTGAAGCTTTTAAACAACCACGTAAGATTGATATGGATTTAGTACACTCGCAAGAAACTAGACGTATTCTTGACCGTATTATTGGTTTTAAACTATCTAAATTATTAAATAGTAAGATTAAATCAAAATCTGCAGGCCGTGTTCAATCGGTTGCTTTAAAACTGATTGTGGAAAGAGAAAAGGAAATCAATGCCTTTGTACCAGAAGAGTATTGGACACTCGATGCAAAGTTTGAAAAAGATAAGAAAGAATTTACAGCGTCTCTTCAATCCAAAGATGGAGAAAAGATTAAATTAAATAATGAAGAAGAAGCTAAACAAGCTTATGAAGCTTGCCAAGGTACTTTTACGGTAAAAGAAGTAAAAGAAACAGAAAGAAAGCGTGTAGCATTTAAACCATTTATTACTTCAACCCTCCAACAAGAAGCTTCTACAAAACTTGGCTTTTCCGCAAAACGTACAATGAGTATTGCGCAAAGACTATATGAAGGTGTTGATGTAGGGAATGGAGAAGAAGGTTTAATAACTTATATGCGTACGGATAGTACACGTTTATCAGATATCTATGTAAAGAGTGCACAAGCGAAGATTGTGGATGATTTTGGAAAAGAATACTTAGGTTTCTATAATGTAAAGAATGATAGTAATGCCCAAGATGCACACGAAGCGATTCGTCCTACCAATATTAACCATGATCCAGAAAGTGTAAAATCCTATTTAACTTCGGAACAATATAAACTCTATAAGTTAATTTATGCTAGGGCACTTGCGTCTTTAATGGCACCTGCGAAATACGCAAGTGTAGGTATTACCCTTGAACAAAATGGATATGAATTTACTACTTCTGGAAGTCGTAATGTATTTGATGGTTGGTTAAAAGTATATGGAGATTATGATGGAAGTAAGGATGTAATCCTACCAGAATTAAAGAAAGGGGATACCTTACAAGCTATTGAATTAACACCGAACCAACACTTTACAGAACCACCAGCACGTTATACAGAAGCGAAACTAATTAATAAGATGGAAGAAGAAGGAATTGGTAGACCTTCTACCTATGCCATGATTATTGATACTTTACAATTAAGAAGATATGTATCTTTAGAAAAACCAAAACCATCTTCTAAAACAAAAGTATTCATTCCAACCGAACAAGGTATTTTAACTGTTGAAAAATTAGATGAATTCTTCTCAAGTATTATCAATGTGAAATATACGGCAGAAATGGAAACAGAATTAGATGAAATTGCGGAAGGTAAAGTAAATGAAGTAGATACTTTAACACGTTTCTGGAATCAATTTACACCACTCTTAGAAAATGCGTATTCAAATATGGAAAAGATACAACCTGTAAAAGTAGGGGAAACTTGTCCAGAATGTGGTGGTGAACTTGTTTATCGTGATGGTAGATTTGGAAGATTTATTTCATGTGGTAACTTCCCAAAATGTCGTTATACAAGAAAAATTGAACAAGAAAACAAAGAGCAACCAGAACCTACTGGAAAGATGTGTCCAGATTGTGGGAAAGAGTTATTAAAACGTCGTAGTCGTTATGGAACTTATTTCTTAGGATGTAGTGGATTCCCAACCTGTAATTATATGGAAACACTGGAAGGTGAAAAGATTGTGCCTAAGAAGAGAACTTATCGTAAAAGAAAAGGGTCTTAAGAATGAAAGAAGTTACGGTTATTGGTGCAGGGCTAGCAGGATGTGAAGCTGCGTATCAATTATCACGTAGGGGGATCAAAGTAAAACTAGTTGAAATGAAACCTCAAAAAAAGACACCTGCACATACATTAGATACATTTGCAGAACTTGTCTGTTCCAATTCATTACGCTCGGATAGTCTTACAAACGCTGTAGGATTACTAAAAGAAGAGATGCGTATGATTGGTTCTTTAATCATGACTTGTGCAGAAGAAGCACGTATTCCTGCAGGAAGTGCTTTAGCAGTAGATCGAACCTTATTCTCTAAACTTGTCCATGAGAAGATTCAACAAGATTCAAATATTACAATTATTGAAGAAGAAGTGACCGCAATTCCAGAAGGACCTACGATTATTGCGACCGGGCCTCTTACTTCAGATGCCTTAGGGAAAGCAATTCAATCCTTTTTTGAAGAAGAACACTTCTACTTTTATGATGCGGCAGCACCTATTGTGACAGCAGATTCTATCAATTTTGATATTGCTTATCGTAAATCACGTTATGATAAAGGAACCGCTGATTATATCAATTGTCCAATGGATGAAGAACAATTCCAAACGTTCTATGAAGCTGTCATTAATGCAGAAACAACCCCAATCAAAGCTTTTGAAAAAGAAGTTTATTTTGAAGGTTGTATGCCATTTGAAATCATGGCGAAGCGAGGAAGAAATACGTTATTATTTGGACCAATGAAACCAGTTGGTTTAGAACAAGAAGGAAAGAAAAGACCTTATGCGGTTGTTCAATTACGTCAAGATGATGCAGAAGCTTCTTTATACAACCTTGTAGGATTTCAAACCCATTTAACGTGGCCTGCACAAAAAGAGATTATTCATTTAATTCCGGGTTTAGAAAATGCAACTATTGTGCGCTATGGTGTTATGCATCGTAATACCTATATAAATTCTCCACATTGTTTATTACCTACTTATCAAACAAAGAAAAGAGAAGATTTATTCTTTGCGGGACAAATGACAGGCGTAGAAGGTTATATTGAAAGTGCTGCAAGTGGAATGCTAGCGGGTATTAATATGGCACATTATATGAAGGAAACGCCATATGCAAACTTAAGTAATGATACAATGATAGGGGCAATGGCTTACTATATAACCCATGCAAGTAGTACAAATTTCCAACCAATGAATGCCAACTTTGGAATAATGGCACTACATGAAAAGGTAAAAAAGAGTGAAAAGAAACAAGCTTATAGTAAACAAGCTTTACCAATCATTAAGGAAAAAATAGAGAATGGAGAACTTTGAGTATTCCCTTGATCGATTCTTAGAACACCTTAAGATGTCTCGTACAGGTTCACTTGATACACAAGATGCATACCGTAGAGATATTGATCGTTTTCTTGTGTATCTTGAAGAAGAGAATATCAAATCATTTGAAAAAGTCACAAAAACGATGGTATCGGATTATTTCACAAAATTAAGAAGTGGTGATATTGGTGGAAAACCTTTATCCAATGCTTCTTATAGTCGAAACTTATCCGCATTACGATCGTTTTATCGTTATTTAAATAAATATGAAGG